>CAYNKN010000001.1:0-45269 GCA_964397805.1 uncultured Chryseolinea sp.
CATTCGAATTATGGGATCATCATCGTAAAGAAGAATTTCAGGCTGCGACCAAGAAATTTTCTTTCCTTTCGGACTATCGGTTTCTGTTCCCATGCAAACCCACGCGGGGTTCCTATCAAAGTATCCGGTGGTACCAATATTGGGTTGGCTTTTAAGGACTAGCCCGCCATGGTTATTAAACCAATACAAAAATTTTCCATTGTTACATTTCCACGCAAAGTTTGCTGCGCGCGGCTGCTTTATTAATGTGCCGTCTGCGTACGTCATGTATTTTGGAGTATCCCAGGTACGGCCTTTATCTCTGCTATAAGAATAGACCGAATGGCCATCAATTGAACGATATACAACAAAGAAAGAGCCATCGCTCAGCACTGAATAACTTTGTTCCTCTGCTATTGGGCCACCTCCCGGAGGTGTTTTTAATCCTGTGTTTCCATCGGGGAGCGTTTCCCATTTAATTTTATCGGGATTTTGTTCTGTTAAAATATTGCTGCTTTTTAAAAGTACGCCTTCGGTTGAGGTAAAAAATCCATCACCAAAGCCGCCTACTTTAGAAAGCGGAACGTATCCATTTTCCTGATCAATAAAAGCCTTTCCAACATTCCAAAAGAATCGAATCTTACCACCGTATACGTTTTTTTTGTCGATGCTAAATTCGCGTACCGGTATCGTATAGCGTTTTGAAGACCATGTTACTCCATGATCGTCACTGAATCGGAAAACAAAATAGCCTTGTGAGTCCACTCGTTTAATGGAACCTCCTAAATCCGTTTTTATCTCTCTCACATTATCCGTGTTGTGATTATAGAAGGCATAGACTCTTCCACTGGGTACTTTCAATACTACCGCGTAAGAAGCCTCTGGGCCGTTTATAGGTTCTAATGGAAGAAGTTTAGACCATGTTTTTCCCTGATCGAGGCTTCTAGTAACGGCTACATATTGACTTGAAGAACCCTCAATGCCAGCCGCAGTGGTTAAAATGCAGAGCAGGGCTCCATCATTAGTTTTGATGAGGTAGGGCTGATCGCTATAGGTCTCATCGGGTATGACGTTACCATGTTTAATGTTCCGCCAATCGTTCGGAGTCTGAGCAGAAATACTCTGAACGAAATAAAGTTGAATGATAATTAACAAGATGGCCTTGAGATTCATTCTGACTATTTTTTAGGTTAAAGAATGGCTTTGAATTCCTTTAAAACATGGCTTTTGCGAAATCGATTGCAAAATGTCGAGAAATCTGTAGCAAGTCTTGCTCTTTTCTACCAAATTGTGGTGTTTAATTAACCCACTTAGACTCCAATTAAGTTTTATCAGATAATTTGAGCGCATGGAACCACGTCTTTTAACGCATGTAAAACCTTCAGAGGGCTCCTTTAAGGCTTGGCATAATGGCAATCCCTACCGAGCTAATCCGTGGCATTATCATCCCGAATTTGAAATCACTCTAATCGAAAGTGGTGCAGGTACTTTTTTTGTTGGAGATCATATTGAGCATTATGACAATAACGATTTGGTTTTATTGGGTGGCAACCTTCCTCATGAATGGAGGATTTCACTCGAACGCGATGACTATATAAACACCGAGAGCAGTATTGCTATTCACTTCCTGCCCGATTTTGTAGGCGATCATTTTCTTAGTTTACCAGAGACTTTAAAATTTAAAAATCTGTTGGAACGCGCACGCTTCGGTTTAAAGTTTACGAACAAAGAAACGATTGCGGAAGTGCAACATCTCATTCGGCAAATGCTGTCGTTACAGGGCCTCAAAAAGATGGTTAATTTTTTGAACGTCATTGAGTGCCTTGCATCAGATTCAACCAGTAAGCAGCTTTGCAGCCCCGGCTTTACGCAGACCTTTCAAAATATGGAGACTGAAAAAATTAGTGTTGTTTTTCAATATCTGATGAAGAATTTTAAGCATGATATTTCGCTTGAGGAAGTTTCTGATAAAACCTGCATGACTCCTAATGCATTTTGTCGATGGTTTAAAAAGAGCAGTGGAAAAACGTTCATTGAGTACCTCAATGAAGTTAGAACGGGGTACTCAAAAAAATTACTTCAAGGCGACAATTTGAGTATTTCACAAATTGCCTTTGAGGCAGGCTTCAGAAATATTTCTAATTTCAATAAACGATTCAAAAACATCCACGGGCTTACTCCGTCTGAATACAGAAGCCTTTTAAACAAAACGAGATGAGTTTAGTTGTT
Source organism: uncultured Chryseolinea sp. (assembly GCA_964397805.1). Classification (GTDB taxonomy): domain Bacteria; phylum Bacteroidota; class Bacteroidia; order Cytophagales; family Cyclobacteriaceae; genus Chryseolinea. Next base: position 2,209 of record CAYNKN010000001.1, read on the forward strand.
TGAGGCTTTCTTTTGATTACTTCCTTCTTTCAATTACAGGATTAAGAGCTAAGAAAATCAATTCAATTTCAATGCAGAATAAACTTTCACACTATCTATCTACCGGACTAAATATTGGTGCACTATCCTCTTTACTTTTGGCCGGATGCGAGAGCAAAAAAATAATTTCGGTAATTGATCGTTCGCCTGGGTACGAAATAGCATGCTACTATTTTCCTAACTATCATGTAAACGACAACCGCAATGCTGCCTCAAAAGGGGCAGGCTGGAGCGAGTGGGAATTGGTCTGGTTATCTCACTGCTGTATGAAGTAGATAAATCAGCCGCAGTAATGTTGAGCAAACTTCCACAGAAGGGTAATCAAAATACCTGAGCTGCGGGTAGGTTGTCGGCAATTAAATTGGTCGGGAGTACTTGTGCCGAAAAAGTATACTGCGGGAGTTGGTGAATATGTTAGAGTGCCTCTAACTTCTTTTCAAGCGGTGAGGTTTGTGGAATATTATTATCATTCAACTTTTGTCCATACGTTTTAAAATGCAATCCCAACTCATTTTGTTTTGTACTCTTTTGACCGTGCAGGTGCAAAAATGCTCCTAATGCAGTGGATTGAGGTAGATATGATGCTATTACTTTTTTCTGGTATAGAGAATACGCCAGAACATTCATGAAAATTGTATTTTTTGCAAAGCCGCCATCAACAAAAAAAGTTTTTACTCTTGGTGCATCGATTAACTGGATGGATGTTTTCAACAAGGCAACTAATTCATAAATCAGACTGTGGTAAGCTTCCTCTGCATTCTGGAATACCGATAAGTTCCATTCTTTATCTGGGTGTTGTGGAATGGGTCCGCTGCCAACGATGCATGAAGCATAAAAAATAGTTCTGACTTCGGTTTGTACCTTCCAAAAAAGTTTTTCGCTAAACTCGAGAGCCGCGTTAAAATCAGGAGCAACGTTAAAAAATTTGGCGATTCGTTTAGTTTGCTGATCATGTTCTTGTCCAAGAAGCAATCGTGAAGCTTTTACGGGATTACCGTTTGTTTGCAAATAACATACGCAATCTTTGTTTAATTGATCGGTCGTTAAGGGAGTATTACTAAAGGGGTTGAGTTGTATACTCCAGGTGCCCGTAGAGATAAGGATGAAACTTGTATTGGTGATATTTAAGTACGGAATTAAAGCCGCAGAGCTATCGTGCAATCCAAATCCGACTTTTATGAACGTTCCGTTTGCACGACTCTTTAATGTGAAACGTTCTGTTGTGATGGGCGGCAATTTGGAACTGAATTCATTTTTCACCCAACTACAGTACTGAAACCTTTTAAAATTCCATAACGCAGTGTGGCACCCTATTGATGTGTACTCACTGGCTCGTTTACCAGAAATTAAGTAGGCGAGATATTGGGGTAAGTGTAATGAATGTTCTATTTTTTCCCAGACTTCGCGTTTACATTTTTTTAACCAATAAAGTTGTAGTCCCGAATTTAACATACCAAGTTTGGGCGAGCAGGTATAGTGCATAAATTGCTTTAGGCTATCACCTGATCTACCCCTGATTTCTGCATAGAATTTTTTGCTGATATCTTTTGGTATGGGTCTTAGGTAATCATAAAGAGGAGTTGCAATTTTTCCATTTTTTTCCAAGTGAACAAAGCTTGCACCAAAGGATGTAAAATTTATTCCGATTACTTTAAGATCTTTTGCCTTCAACAATTTATTGAATTCTGACTTTACCCATTTGGAGATTGCATGGATATCTTCACACGGAAATCCATCTTCGTCTTTTAGCATTGAAAATTGAATGACTATTTCTTTTTGAATATTTCCTTCGCTATCAAATAGAAGTAATTTTTTATTGGTTTTACCAATGTCGAAAATGGCCGTTACTTCTGTCATAATCTTGCCGAACGCTTGTTCCTAATTTAATCATGCTACACTTTGGTATAGATGTTTACGAAATCTCTTATTTAGTCTTACGCAGAATGATAAATTTAATACACGAACAATACAAAAACTTTCTGTTTTCTTTATTTGTAGCTTTTCAATACGGTTAAGAAAGTATTACAATGGGTTAAAATGTTAGCAACTTAAGCTTGAGATTTGAAACATCTTGCTCCACTGAGAACACGAGAATGTATCGAACTAGAACTAAATTAAGACAAATCAATTTTCATATGAATAGCATAAAATATTGGGTGTTCATCGCCTTATCTTTTTTTCAACTTGAAGGTTCGGCTCAGCAGCTCACGGTGAGTAACGTTCTTCCAAGAACTGATACAAAGGGAAAAATAGTGGATGCCCATGACGGAAGAGTAGCCCAATTCGGAGATAAGTTTTATTGGTATGGAACTGCCTACGGAACGACAAGCGGGTTTACCAAGGCCAATTTTTTTCAGGCATATAGTTCTTCTGATTTAAACCAGTGGAAACACGAAGGCAAACTATTGGAAAACCCACCAGAAGGCGTCTATTACAGACCCCATGTAATCTTCAACGCAAAGGCAAAGCTGTACGTGTTGTGGTACAATTGGTACCCAAAACTTTGGGATGGGCAGATAGGTGTAGCTGTAAGTAAATCGCCAACTGGACCCTTTAAAATAAAAAATGACAACGTACAATTAAAAAACTCTGAAATGGGGGTGGGCGATTTTTTCTTGTTTACGGATGAAGACGGAACGGCATACTTTTCATACAACACAATTAAAGGACATAAGATTTACATTGAGAAATTGTCTAGTGACTATTTATATTCCACACAAGAGAGTAGTGTCGATATCGCCAGCGGATGCGAAGCCAGCGCATTGTTTAAAAGAGAAGGAAAATATTACTTATTGACGGACAAAACGTGTTGTTTCTGTGGAAACGGAACAGGAGCCAGGTACTATGTTTCTACTACTCCTCTAAGCGGATATCAGTATGGCGGCAACATAAACCGACATCCGGGCACACCACAATTGGCCGCGGTTGATGGTGAGAAAAAAGGAGTAGGCCGGGTTGCACTCAACAAAGAAAGTTTTTTAACGGTTTCAACACCCGATATACATGTGATTGATTCCATTAAAATAGTAGTGCTTACAGAGAGCAAGAGAACGCATTGCGACCCGGTAAATGAAGCTACTATCAAACACCCTGATTATTCCCTTGTGCCTGAATTCAACATCTTTAGAAGCGGGACTGCCGGGATGAAAAAAATAAATATCCAAAAAATTACCCAAACCAATCAGAATGTTACAGAGTCAGTTACGCTTCACATATCACCTCAGGCAATGGATGAAGTTAAAATCCAGTTCGAAAAATTTGCTTTCGATAAAGTGAATATTGCTGAGATTGAAATTTTCAGTAAAGGAGAAAACGTTGCTTTAAGTTATAAAGGCGGTTTAAGTTTTATGGCTGCAACTTCTTCATTAGAAGAGGAAAGTAAAAATCCAGTCATCATACCGGCTCAGCAAACTTCGATTCTTCAAATTAAAACCCATCAGGGAACAAAGTTTGTGTGGATGGGCGATATGTGGGGAAGCCGCCCCGACAATGTAAAAGGCCATGACTTTCAATATTGGAGCGATCCTATGGAGTTTGATGAGAATAGTTTTATAAAACCATTGAAGTGGAAAGACAGTTGGAGTCTATCGTTGAAGTAGAAATTGGCAATTCGAATCAGGAAGATGAAAACCACTTTTGCATTCATTCAACAAGGTTAGGATAGTATTAGAATAGGTTAATTAGTTCGCAGATTAAGCTCAGTATTTGAAACATCTTGCCAGACTTAAAAGGATGATCTTTCCTTTTGAGGCTAATTTTTTATTGATCCTGCGTATGGGTAAAAGAATTTGCCTGTTCAATTGATCCGATTAATTTACTTCAAAAAACTATATAGTGCTGCCATGCAAAAGCGACTGATTTATCTTCGATACCAATTCTACTTTGTTCTCGCATCAATTTTATTATTGAGTTGTAAATCAGAGGTTGATACTCTTCCGCCTTATAAAAACGCTGATCTTGTTGTTGACTTAAGAGTAAAAGATTTACTCTCCCGCATGACGTTAGAAGAAAAAGTTGCGCAGCTTACTTCGCTTGACGAGTATCGATTGGATAGGTATGATAGCATTCTTGTTTTAGACGAGCAAGGTAATTTCACTTCCGTTTTCAAGGAAAGACTAAAACATGGAATAGGAGAGTTTAGCCGACCTGCAGGAAATTTGCTGCGGTTAGATCGTCCGTCATATCGAAGCAAACCCAGTGAGGTGGCCAAATTTACAAACCAACTCCAAAAGTATGTGTTAGAAAACACACGACTTGGAATTCCCATCATGTTTCATGAAGAAGCACTACATGGATTGGCATCAGTTGATGCTACGGTATTCCCACAGGCAATTTCTTTGGCAAGCACATGGGAGCCAGCGCTAATTCAGGATGTATTTAGCTGCGTGGCTAAAGAAGTAAGAGCGATTGGTGCACAACATGCGCTAACGCCAGTGTTGGATATTGCACGTGATCTCCGTTGGGGGCGTGTCGAAGAAACGTACGGAGAGGATCCATTTCTTGCCGGTGAAATCGGTGTTGCATGCATCAAAGGTTTTCAGGGAGGAACTACGCAAATTGATGGCGATCATATAATCGCTACTCTTAAACATTTTGCCGTGCATGGTCAGCCAGAAGGCGGGCTCAATATTGCCCCAGGTAATTACTCAGAGCGGGTTATTCGCGAGCAATTTCTTCCACCTTTCGAGCGCGCTGTCCGCGAAGCAGGAGCACTCTCCATCATGGCTGCGTATTCGGAAGTAGATGGTATTCCGTGTCACGCCAACCATTGGTTGTTAAAAGATGTCTTGCGCAACGAATGGGGATTTAATGGAATGGTCATTTCAGATTATGAAGGCATAAACAAGCTAAAGTCAGATCATAGAATAGTGAACGATTTAAGCGAAGCCGCAAAGACTGCGCTGGAGGCAGGAGTTGATTTGGAATTGCCAAGTTCAATGTGTTACCCGCTGTTGGCAGAATTGGTTGCGAATGGCTCGGTAGATGAAAAAATCATTGATCAGTCCGTTGCAAGAATACTGCGCATGAAATTTTTAACAGGCTTGTTTGAAAACCCGTACGTTGATGAAGCCAAAGCAGACAATATTTTAGGTAATGAAAAACATGCAGAATTGGCTTTAGAGGCAGCAAGAAAATCGATAATCTTACTTAAGAATGACAAGGAGTTGCTTCCTTTGCAAACAGATAAATATAAGACAATAGCCGTTATCGGCCCCAATGCTGCGCCATGCGTTTTAGGAGGATATAGTGGTAAGCCGCGCACGGAAGTAGGTTTGCTGGAAGGCTTAAAATTAAAAATCGGAGATAAAGTAAATGTGTCGTATGCAAAGGGTTGTGAGATTACCATACCCAATCCAACGAACCGTAAAAAGCCATCATTAACTTCAATTGAAATTGATAATGCATTAATTGCAGAGGCAGTAGCCGTGGCTCGGAAAGCAGATATTGTGATACTCGCAGTTGGGGGCAACGAACACGACACCAGTGAAGGTGGTGACCGAAACAGTCTCCAATTTGTAGGTAATCAAGACAAGCTTGTTAAAGCAATTTACGAAACGAAAGTTCCTGTTGTGGCTGTGCTAATTAACGGAAGACCCATTACTGATACTTTTTTGGCTGAAAAAATTCCGGCTATTTTGGAATGCTGGTATGGCGGGCAACACTCCGGAACAGCCATTGCAGAGGTGCTTTTTGGCGCTGTAAACCCAGGTGGCAAACTACCTTTAACCATTCCCAGGTCAGTTGGAGATTTACCTTCATACTATTATAAAAAGCCCTCGCAGAATCGCGCTTATTTGTTTTCTGACAATTCCCCGCTTTATCCTTTTGGTTATGGATTAAGTTATACAACCTTTCAATTTGATAAACTCATGCTGAGCAAAAGTGAAATGGATAGAAACGATTCAACGGTAGTTTCAATCAATATTACTAACACAGGAAAAGTGACGGGCGATGAAGTTGTTCAACTTTATATTCGCGATGTGGTGAGTAGTGTTACGCGACCCATAAAAGAACTCAAAGGGTTTAAACGACTAACCCTTAAACCCGGTCAAACTGAAACGTGTTCGTTTTCCATTACTCCTGATCAACTTTCTTTTTTAGATGGGAATATGAAGAAAATTGTAGAGCCAGGAATATTTCAGATAATGGTTGGAAATAGCTCCATGTCACTAGACACAATAGAATTAAAAGTGCGTTAAGTTCAGCAATGCAAAAAGAATCGAACAACACGCGCATTAATGATTTAAACATTAACAGTTAACGAATGAAGACTTTACAACGAAGATTAATTCTTGCATTACTTTTTCTTTCAGCTGTGAATCTATACGCACAGCGTAAGGAAAGAAAAAACGAATTTGCTGTTCTATTTGGGCTAAATCAACCATTGCTTGTCAATGGATTTAACATCGAGGTGAATTACTTCACTCCAAAATTTGTCTTCGATTATTCGCATGGTATCTCGTTGGATTTAAAAGGAGATTTAGTAACCGAGGAAATGAAAACTCAAAAACTGGTGGCGCATATCCCTTACTCTACAGGTTTTGGTGCAGGTTATCGAATTTCAAAATTCTTTAACCTCCGCATTGAACCCAAGTGGCATAAGTTTGAAATTTACTACGAAGGCGAACCGCAAACTGAATCTAACCTCATCAACGCCTATACTACCTTTACGCTTGGCTTAGGACTGTACGGTAAATGGATGCCATTCGACAAAAAGGAAAGTTTTATCCGAAACATTATGATTGCACCCAGTGTGCGCTTTTGGCCTAACCTGTCTACTTCACTATCGGATGACGAGTTTAATTACGAAAACAAGTATACCGGACAAACCGAAACGCAGGAAGCATTGCGTATTGGAGTGGGCAATACACCCTGGATTATAAATGTTAGTGTAGGGTATCGCTTTTAGTGTGTTTCTATTGATGGCCGTTTGAGTTCTTTACATTTCTCCAATGAAAGTTTTAACAATGACTAATTTTAATGTTGGTAGACCTTTATTTTTTTTGATACTGACATTAATTTTTGTCAATCAAAGGTCTTATAGCCAGTCAACCAGTAGATTGTTCATCGAGGTCAGCAAGGTTAATCCAAAATATTTAGCCTACACAGATGGCTCTGCATTTATACCGGTTGGCCTTAATATTTGTTGGCCGCGATTTGAAAATCAGGAATACGAGATCTTGGCAAAAATGAAAAAGTACTTTGTTTTGCTGTCGCAGAATGGAGGTAATTATACGCGTGTATGGCTAAGTGCACCACAGTTTCAAGTCGAAAACGAGAAAGAGGGAGTTTACAACGAATCCATCGCAAAGAGAGTGGATTTTATTTTAGTTTTAGCCCGAGAACACAACATCAAGGTAAAATTTTGCCTTGAACATTTTAGAAAGTTAACCGATTCTCCGGCTGCGTTTAAAGGATCAGTACCTTTTGATCGACCGGTTTATCATTCCAGTAACGGAGGCCCGGTAGAGACAATGGAAGACTTTTTTCTTACCCAGGCTGGTCGTGAAGCATATTTGAACAGATTGAAATTTTTTAGTGATCGATATAAAAACGATCCCATTATTTTTGGATGGGAACTTTGGAATGAGATTAACGCGGTGCCCATTGAAGACGAAAAAATACTTCAGCGGTGGACGAGCGATATGCTGGTTAAAGCAAAAGAATTATTTCCAAATCATCTGGTTATGCAAAGTCTTGGGAGTTTCGATAGCGAGAAATCCCGATCAATATATAATTCCTACTCCACGCTTGAGAAAAATGCTATAGCTCAGATTCACCGATATCTGGACCCAGGAGCACCCTTGGCAATATGCCAGGCACCCATGGATATTTTGGCAAGCGATGCAGTACACGAATTATTGAATTTTGATTTAAGCAAGCCGGTTATTGTTTCAGAAATTGGTGCCGTAGAGGCTAAACATGCCGGCCCTTCCAAATTATACGAAAGTGATTCGAGCGGAATGCTTTTGCACGATTTATTATTTGCGCCATTTTTTGCCGGGGCAGCAGCGCCCGGTCAAAGCTGGCACTGGAATGAATATATAGAAAAGAAGAATTTATGGTATCACTTTCAACGATTTTCAAATGCAGTAAAAGATATTGATCCAGTTAAAGAAAATTTTGTTTCCTCAATTACAGAGCAAAATGGAATACGCATTTATACTTTAAAGGGAAATCATACCACGTTGCTTTGGTGCCGCGGCATTGCCAATACCTGGCAAAGTGAACTTGTTAAAAAACTTCCTCCTTCAAGGATGAAAAACAAAAAAATAAAATTGGATGCGATGAACGAACCATCTTGTTCCATCTACGATCCCTGGAATGATGTTTATAAAAAAGCTACCATCCGGAATGCAAAAATTAAACTTCCGGAATTTAAGCGATCTCTTGTGGTAAGAATTGATAAGCTTAATTGAGTAACTTATTTCCAGTTTTCAACATGCACACTATGTTTTACAGAATATTACAAAAAGTCGTAATCGTCAATTTCGCCAGTATATTAATTGTATCTACTCTTGCGATCGTATTTCGATATGTATTCAACAGCTCATTGTATTGGAGCGATGAGCTAATTCGCTATGCATTTGTCTGGCTGATATTTTCTTCATCGGCACTTCTGCTAAAAGAAGATAAACATGTGAAAGTGGAGTTACTCTTGGAAAATGCAGCGCCACGATTTAAGCGTTTTCTTACAGGCATTGACGAATTTATTTCTGGCATACTCACTCTTTTTTTTGTCATCGGAGGTTTTTTTTGGATGTGGAATGTAAAAGGTATGGAAAGCCCGGCATTGGGACTTCCTATGCATTGGATTTTGTATGGAGCCTTACCCATTTCTTTTTTGCCAGCCGCTTGGTTTATGATTCAAAAATTAAAGCAGTAAGGTATGCTTCTACTTCTGATTAGTCTTATTGTTTTTTTGTTATTGGGTGTTCGTATAGCATTTGCCATTGCAGCCAGTTGTTTACTCTATGTTCTGTTTTATTCTGACATGAATCCTCTCATTGTCATACAACAGGTAGCAGTAGGGGCAGATTCACTTGTTTTATTGGCAATACCTTTCTTCCTGCTATCGGGTGAGTTGATGAATTCCGGAGGTATTACGAATCGGCTGGTTAAGTTTTCGTTATCGGTAACCGGAAGCTCACGTGGTGGTTTAAATTATGTGGTAGTAATTGTAAACATGATTCTGGCCTGCGTTTCGGGTGCTGCCATTGCAAGTGCTGCGGCAGTAGGTTCAATACTTATTCCCACCATGAAGAAAAAGGGTTATGATGAAGGTTTTGCAGCAGCCCTAAACGCAACAGCGGCAACTATTGGTCCGGTGATACCACCCAGTGTTGGCTTTATCATTTACGCATCGTTATCAAACACATCGGTCAGCAAGCTTTTTGTTGCGGGTACAATACCGGGGCTTTTAATTGGTTTTTCGTTACTCGCACTCTGCGCAGTACTGGCTTTCGTAAACCAATTCCCGAGAGGGGAGACAACGTTCAGCATGTTTCTTGCTTCCTTTAAAGATTCACTTTGGGCTTTGCTTATGCCGGTTATTATTCTGGGCGGAATTCTGTCAGGTATTGTCACCCCGACTGAAGCGGGTCTGTTAGCATCGCTTTATGGTTTTGTGGTTGGCATGTTTGTGTACAAGGAGTTGGCGTGGAAACAAATTCCTGATATATTATTAACAGTGGCGAAGCAAACAGCTTCTATTATGTTTATCGTGGCAGCGGCTTCGGTTTTAGGACTACTAATTTCACGGGATACGGACCCTAAGATGATACAAGACATCCTTGCTGGCTTTTCTGGTAATAGGGAAGTTATCTTGGTGCTTGTCATTTTGATCATATTAGCGATGGGTACGGTAATGGAAGGAGGCAGTATAATGGTAATCTTAACGCCCATTCTGCTTCCAATTTTAAAAATTTATAATATCGATCTTATTCATTTTGGTGTAGTCTTCCAACTTGCAATAATGATGGGATTATTAACACCACCGGTAGGGTTACTGGTGTTTGTAATCTCTGCTTCTTCAGGTGTGCCGGTCAAATCAATTTTAAAAAATTTGTGGCCCTTTTACTTAATGCTCCTGCTCATTTTGTTTGCCGTGGCCTATATTCCTGAATTATCCCTCGGCCTTAATAAATTACTCAATCCATGAATTACAGGTTGATCATTAATTTATTTCTTTTAACACTGGCTTCATGTGCTGAAAAGGCCGAAAAAGTAAAACTAATCCGGGTTGGGTTTGTAATGGCCGAAGGCGGTGCTGCGTTTGAAGGTGCACAACGCTTTCAACAGTTAGTCGATAGTCTTTCGAGCGGAACATTAGAAGTAGTTTTATTTCCGAATGCGCAACTGGGTAAGGAGCGTGAAATCACCGAAGGACTGGCGTTAGGAAGTGTCGATATTGCAATCACCGGGCCCTCACCTATAGCATGGTACCTTCCTGAATATGGTGTGCTGGAGGCTCCTTTTGTTTTTCGAAATTTTGATCATTTAGATTTGGTATTGGATGGTAAGATTGGCAACGAAATCAAAGCCGCTCTTTTACAGGAAGCCGAACTTTATATCCTAACAACATTTCATCGGGGTGCGCGCTATCTCACTACCACCAATAAAAAGGTTACGAAACCAAGCGATCTGGCTGGACTGAAATTGCGAGTGCCCGAGTTGCCCACGTACATAACTTCGTGGAAACAATTTGGTGCCAACCCTACGCCTTTACCGGTGAGTGATCTTTTTATGGCACTTCGCCAGGGAGTGGTAGATGGTCAGGAGAATCCGTTAGAATTAATTTATACAAGCCATTTGTATGAAGTCCAAAAATACATCATGAACACGGAGCATCTCATTAGCTTTTATCCGGTTTTAACCAGTCAGCTATTGAGGCAGAAGTTAACTCCTTCTGAATGGTTACTGGTTGAAGAGGCAGCAATGTTGGCCACGGAGTATCAGAATTTATTAGTAGATGAGTATTCAGAAAAATTTAAATCAGAACTCAAAAGTAGCGGAATGATTTTCATCGATGTTGATCAAAAAGCGTTTCAGCAAATTGCATTGCAACAGTTACCTCCTATGTTTTCCGGAGTATGGAGGGAGGGAATTTTTGATGAGATACAACAGGTAAAATAAAAGTAAATTTCTTCCCTATTGTTAGGTTAACCGTAAAAGAATAGATACCGCATGCAGCCAAAAATTTTAGTAACGAACAAAGTACCTTTTGATGTTTTACAGCCGGTAGAGAATATGGCGGAAGTGATCATGGGTTCGTCATCGTATGAGCTCATGTCAAGAGAGGAAGTGATGGAAGTAGGGAAAAAAGCTGTGGCGATTGTTAACCAGGCAGAGCTAAGGGTAGACAAAGAGTTGCTTGATGCCTTGCCCAAGTTGAGAATAGTAGCAAATGTTTCAATCGGCATTAATAATCTTGACGTAAAACTTCTTCAGAAGCAGAAAGTATGGGCATCCAATACGCCTGTTTTTTTTGCTTATCCGGTGGCAGAGTATGTCCTGGCGGGAATGCTGATGATTTCAAGACGATTGCTGGAAGCAGATAAATTTGTGAGAGATGGTAAGTGGAATTCCTTTCAACCAAGTCGATGGGATGGTGATTCACTCATAAACAAAACACTAGGTCTGATTGGTTATGGAAGTATTGCCCGGCAGCTTGCCAGAATCGCTTCAGCAATGGGTATGAATATTCTGGTACACGATATCTCTGCGTGCAGCGAATATGAAAATGTTTCGCTCCAAACGCTGATGACTACTTCTGATTTTTTGTCAGTACATGTGCCGTTGACGGAAAGAACATTTCATTTAATCAATAAAGGTAATATGGATACCATTAAGGATGGTGCCATAGTTATCAATACCGCCAGAGGCGAAGTAATTGAAGACGCTCCGTTGTTGGCTGCTTTGCAATCGGGTAAATTAAAAGGCGCTGTGCTGGATGTATTTGAGTTTGAGCCGCGCGTAAGCGAAGCCTTGAAGATCATGAGCAATGTATTGCTTACGCCACATATTGCAGGGGGCACTAATCTTAGCAGGCATCAGGCACGCCTGTTAGCCTTTCAAAATGTGGCCGAGGTACTACAGGGCAGACGACCATTAACACCTGTAAATGAATTGTTATGAGTAAAATTTCCAGCATTAGTCTTTATAAAGTTCCTCCGCGGTGGGTATTTCTTAAACTGGAAACCGATGATGGATTGATTGGATGGGGTGAACCAGTTTTAGAAGGCAGAGCAGAAACAGTAATGGCCGCTGTAAAAGAGTTAGAAGAATATTTAATCAACAAAGACCCGAATCTGATTGAAGATATTTTTCAGGTTTTATATAGAGGTGGATTTTATCGGGGCGGGCCGATACTTACTAGTGCAATTTCGGGTATTGAACAAGCACTCTGGGATATTAAAGGTAAGCGTCTTGGAGTGCCAGTGTATGATCTTTTAGGCGGAGCGGTTCGCGACAAAATGGAAGTATACGCCTGGGTAGGTGGCGACCAACCCAACGATGTCGTGCAGGCTGCACTGGAAAGAAAGGCACATGGATATAGAGCCATCAAAATGAACGGTGTACCTGCCATGGAGTGGATTGAGACACCGTCTAAAGTGAAAAGCATTGTTTCGTTGGTTCAAGAAGTCAGGGCTGCCGTGGGATGGGAAATCCAAATCGCGCTGGACTTTCACGGGCGTGTGCGCAAGCCGATGGCAAAGCAATTGTTCAAGGAACTGGAATTCATCAAGCCCATGTTTATCGAAGAACCACTGCTACCTTGTAATCTAGATCAATTAGAACAAATTGCTTTTTACTCACCCATTCCGATCGCTACTGGTGAACGATTATTTACCCGTTGGGATTTTAAAGAACTATTAATAAAGGGTATAGTTGATATAATACAACCCGACATCAGTCATGCAGGCGGCATTTGGGAACTTAGAAAAATTGCCGCGATGGCAGAAATTTTCGATGTAGCCATCGCACCTCATTGTCCTTTAGGTCCCATTGCGTTTGCTGCATCGCTCCAACTTGACTTTTGTACACCCAATGCATTGATTCAGGAAACCAGCATGGGAATTCATTACAATAGTGAAACCTATGACTTAGCCTATTACTTAAAAAATCCAGAAGTAGTAATGCCGGTTGACGGATTTGTTCCTTTGCTAAAGGGACCAGGCCTTGGCATTGAAATCGATGAAGAAAAAGTGATCGAGGCCGCCAAAGTTGGGCATAATTGGAAAAACCCGGTTTGGAGAGGTAAAGATGGAAGTTTTATAGAATGGTAATATAGCCCATTGTCATCCGCGAACTACGGGTCGAGATAATATTGAACCACAATCGAATAAGATTGTCGGAGTCTTTAGAGCAAAAAGCATCTTGATTTGTTATTCGGTTTGGAGTTTCAAAACCGAAAAAATTACAACTACGATCATGCAAGATTTTCAAATCAAAAAGACGACCAAAGAATATGATGTTTGTATTGTTGGTTCGGGTGCTGGGGGAGGAATGGCGGCTTATGTATTGGCCAATGCCGGGATTAAGGTTGTACTTATTGAGGCTGGACCTATGTATGATCCCGCTAAAAATGTCACGCAATTAAAATGGCCTTGGGAATCTCCAAGAAGAGGAGCCAGCACACCGTATCGATCATTTGGCGATTTCGATGCTGCATATGGTGGTTGGGAAATAGAAGGTGAGCCCTACACGCATAGCGAAGGAACCGAATTTGATTGGTTTCGCGCGCGGATGCTGGGTGGTCGTACCAATCATTGGGGGCGTATTTCGCTTCGTTTCGGGCCGAAGGACTTTAAACGAAGAAGCATAGACGGACTGGGTGACGATTGGCCGATTGGATATGATGATGTAGCTCCTTTTTATGACAAGGTTGATAAATTGATTGGAGTCTTCGGATCAAAAGAAAACCTTCCCAATGATCCGGATAGTATTTTTCTTCCTCCTCCTAAGCCTCGCTTGCACGAATTATTTATAAAAGAAGCTGGAAATAAGTTGAGCATCCCGGTTATCCCGTCTCGTTTGTCAATACTTACAAAGCCGATCAATTCGGAACGGGGAGCTTGTTTTTTTTGCAAACAATGCAATCGCGGATGTACCGTGTATGGTGATTTTTCTTCTTCCTCGGTACTCGTAAAGCCCGCAGTAAAAACAGGTAATGTAGACATCATCCCCAATGCGATGGCAAGAGAGGTGAATACTGATTCTGGTGGAAAAGCAACGGGTATTTCTTTTATCAATAAAGATGATAAACAAGAATATACAGTCAATGCTAAGATTGTGATATTGGCGGCCAGCGCATGTGAATCAGCACGGCTGCTTCTGAATTCAAAATCCTCCTTGTTTCCCAATGGGTTAGCAAATTCAAGCGGTGTGTTAGGTAAATACTTACATGACTCAACGGGTGCTTCGATGAGTGCTTTCTTGCCAAAGTTGGTAGGAAGAAAACGGTACAACGAAGATGGTGTGGGCGGAATGCACGTCTACACTCCGTGGTGGCTGGACAATAAAAAATTAGATTTCCCCAGGGGTTATCATATTGAGTATGGTGGTGGAGGTCTAACGATGCCTGGTTATGGCTTTGGATTCGGAATTCAACGAAACAATGGAAAATACCCTGGAAGTGATGGGGTGCAGAAAGAAGGCGGAGGATATGGTGCTGCCTTAAAAGATGATTATCGGCATTTTTATGGCGCTACTATTGGTATGGCAGGACGAGGTGAATCGATAGCGCGAGAGGATAATTACTGTGAGATCGATCCCAACATCGTAGACAAATTTGGCATTCCGGTGCTTCGCTTTCATTATAAGTGGAGCGATTATGAAGTTAAACAAGCCAAACACATGCAAGAAACTTTTGCTGAAATTATTGATACCATGGGTGGAGTTCCTTCGCGCGGAATCGGTAGTATTGCGGATAGCTACGGATTAGCGGCTCCAGGTCGTATTATACACGAGGTAGGTACTACACGCATGGGTAGTGATCCTAAAAAATCTGTGGTTAATAAATTCAATCAAGCACATGAAGTAAAAAACCTTTTTGTTGTAGATGGAGGTCCGTTTGTATCCCAAGCCGACAAGAATCCTACTTGGACTATTCTTGCCCTATCAATGCGGGCAAGTGAATACATTATGGATGAATTAAAGAAACAGAATATCTAACGGACTCTAGACACAAAATCGACTTACTAATTGCTACTGTTATGGATAGAAGAAAATATTTAAAGACCCTCGTAGTTGGTTCAGCAGGTACGAGTTTATTATTCCAATCGTGCGAACCAAAGGTTGAAGCTGAGGCCTTGAAGGAAAGTGTTCCTGCATTTACAATAGATAGAACAGCGGAAGAGCTTATTCGGGAAAAGGAATTGTTAAGGGAAACTTTTTTTGATGAGCATGAACTAAAAACCATTAGTGTACTGGCCGACATTATTATTCCTGCCGATAGTGTTTCCGGGTCAGCCACAGATGCTGGCGTTACTGCCTTTATTGAATTTATTGTAAAAGATATGCCAGAACATCAAGTGCCTGTGCGCGGTGGTTTGAAGTGGTTGAACTTCCAATGCTTAAAAAGATTCAATGCTGATTTCGCATCGTGCACAAGCGCACAACAAATTGAAATGATTGATGAAATTGCCTATCCGGCAAAAGCAAAACCAGAAATGAGGCAAGGAGTAGCATTTTTTAATAAGATGCGCGATCTCGTAGCGTGTGGATTTTTTACAAGTGAAATCGGAATCAAAGATTTGGGTTACGTTGGTAATAAGCCAAATCAGTGGGATGGTGTTCCACAGGATGTACTCGATCAGTATGGATTAAAATATGATGAGCGAACCTTGGCTGAATGTGTGAAGTTTGATTGATGACAGTAACATGTTGTTTAACGATGTAGCAAAAGATAAATACAACAACCTTTATGTTGGTGATATACGCGGATTGAAAGTTCTAAAATTTAGAGTTAAGCCGAAGCACGGAAAGCCTGAATAACTCTTCAAAGTTTTTCCGTGATAATCTGTGCGAGTGTGAAAATATTTTGTAGTGAGCGTTTGTGATTTTGGCTCAATATATTTACGCCCTTAAATCAAATTCTCCGTGCATTTTTTTGCAAGGGAAAACGGAATTCCCGCGCGGTTAAACACATTGGCAATTTCGGGCACCGGGCAAGCCGAACAATACTTTAGCCACTCGCCTGTCATCTTTGTGCGATCGCTAAGCGCATTGAAGCTTGCATAATCAATCGAACCATCTGGAGAAAGGTTTAGCACAATCACTGGCACTTTCTTTCGCGTGTTGCACGACAGGCAGTACGGTGGCCGATAAAGCATAGGTTGTTACATACATAAAAATAATGTCTACATCGGCTGCGCTAAAATGATGACCGGCTTGTACCGCTTTTTGTGGTGTATCAATCAGACCAAGATTAATAACCTCAACTTTATTGGTAGCCAGACGCTCGTGAACCAAGCTCAAATACCTTGTAAGAAATTCGCGCAGATCATCGAACTGCTGCCAATAGGCTTCAAACCCGATACCGAATAGCCCGGCTTTAAACGTATAGGGGTAGTATGTGTTCATGGATTAAATGGCCTTAACGTTTTGGTTAGTTTTAACTTTGTTGGATTTGCGTGTCACGGTAGAGGGCTTTAAAAAAAATATCAGCATAATATCTATTGGCTTGCTTAAATAATACATATCAAACACAGGCGAGAAATGTTTTGCTGCGATTAATGTTTCTTTGCGCGAAGAAGATCATGAATTCAATTTATTGGCTCATAATTTTGAAAAAAAATCACTTTTGATAGGATGCAATTTCAGGGATGGTATTAGTGACTACAGCCGTAGAAATTTTTTAACGATTTGCTGATTTTCTATTTCAATTAACAATATGTAAACGGACGGAGCATACTGTTGACTATTCAACTGTGCCCTTCCGTTGATGCCTTGTACCTGATCCACAATTTTCCCGCGTACATCTACAACTCGAATGAGTGCCGTTCCAGATGATTTGCTGCTGTAATCTATTTCCACTTTATCAGTTGCCGGATTAGGATAAACCCGGATATCATCTTCAACACCTTGTTCCTCCATTAAAGCCCCCTCTGAACCTTCGAAAGCCAAACGGCCTATCGTGCTTCCTGATGATTCAACCAGTGACCATAACCTGCGGTCATTGATACCTTGATCCCACACATAAACTTTATCGGTCTTGTTGGCACCAACTTCCGCAACATACCCATTCCCTCGGTTCTTAATGAAGAAATGATCACCGCTTGGTATCAAACTCCATTGCTTTGCTGAGGTTGCAGTTTGTGAAGCCATAAAAAGCTGCCTTCCTCTTGCCGAGGCTACTTCGGCAACCAACCCGCTCGCCTTGTTTTTAATATTGTACGCGCCCGCAGAAGCTACAAATTGCCATTTCCTTCTGTCAACCTCACCTTGATCCCACATATATATTAAGCTTCCAGGTGCGGTACTGGCTTCACAGACAAAATTATTTCCCTTGTTTTTTATAAAATACCATTTGAGCGGATTTGGCAATGGATTGGATGAAAAGGAAACATTAAATACATTGTTATTCCAATTTAACAGCCCGGCTGATTTTCGCGCAACCAGCGTGTTATTGATTCTGACATTTTGGAAGATAACGCCATTCACCGTATTCGTAGAACTTTTACCTTGAAGATACGACTCAATACTTTGATTGTTAGCAGAAAAATTCCGGAACGTTATATCGCGTACCTGCCCGGCATTTTGAATCATTTCAAAAAAAACTGCTCTGTTTAAACCTCCTCCATGAATCCGGAAATCATTGAAAATAATGTCGCGGATGGTTGCGCCTTGCCTTGCGCTTATTACAATACCGTTACTTCCTGAAAAAGTGTAAGGCCCCATTCGCACCACATCAATGTTGTCAAACGTGAGATCTTCCATGACTCCGGTCCAATCTTCTACACCCACTAAAACCGGCCTACCGGTACCGGTGTGATGTAATACCATGTTTCTGTAAATGTGATTACGGGAATCGGCACGATATCCAAAATGATCCGATTTTGGGGCCAGGCAATCATCGCCAGTTCGGATGTAACAGTCTTCTACAACAGCATCGCTAACACCAATTAGATTTATACCATCTGTGTTTACTGCGTAAGAGATTTGTTTTACGTTTCTTAGCGTTACGTCTGAAAAAGAACCAATCTGAAACCCATGATGACCTGGGTCTAACAAGATAATACCATCGATATTTAAGTTTGATCCTCTTCCAATTTGTAATGTTCTGTACCGCACTGTTTCGGGGCAGTCGCACAAACTAAGATTACAATGGTTGGCATTTTCCCCCCACAGCACACCACTCCCTTGAATGGTGATGTTGCTTACATTATCACCATAGATGGAGCCTTTAATAAGGGCTCCACCATGGATGTATACTTTATCTCCAGAAGCGAGCACCAAGCGATTGCCAGGACTGCCTGTGCCATCTCCGATCTGGTGAAATCCAGGTCCAAAATAATGCGTTACTGATGAAGGAGATGGAATAACATGCCAGGGATTGGCAAAGAGTTGAATATTGCGCTGCCAGTCACCGTTAACAACAATTGATAAATTGCGCGCCTTGGCCAATGAAAAGGTGATGTAGTTGCCACTGATTACAGGCGCAATACCATGTCGAAGAGGATGAACCTGAACGGAGGATATTGTACCTGAGTTTTTAAGAAGCCTGACTTCGACAGTCCCGTTAAAGTCAAAGTAAGCCATCGTAGAATTATCAGTTTGATAAGGAAAAACATCACAGGAAGAACCAGCGGGTGCCTTACCCCTATAGACTAATGCCTTGTATTCAAAAACCTCAAGCCAACTCCCACCGCCTTGCCGTACCTGAATTCGATAATCATTATTTTGAGGCGCTTCGGCAGGCGCGCTATACACGCGAAGCTCGGCCCGAACGAAGTCTGCAGAGCTTAAACAAATCAGTAGAACCATTGCATTTCTAAACGTTTGAAGTCGTAAAAAAAAACAATTTAGTACGGCTCGCTTTGTAAATATTGTTTTCATTTGAGTTAGGTTATTCAGAAATTTAGAGCTTTTCAATCGAATGCGAGTAGCTCGAAAAAGGTATAGTATAAAAAGTATTACAATGAGTTAAAAAAGTATTGAATGACTCAAAAATTAATACCCTATAATAGTCCTTTGTTTACTCGTTCTATTGACTAGTTAAAGATTCATTATCACATTCATTTACAGAATAAATATGAAGCACATTTTACCTTTTCTTTTACTCTTACTTTTTTCTTGTTCTTCGCATCGTACTAACCAAAAAGTATGGATTGACGAAAATATTGTCTTCGCTTCAGCTCAACTTGAAAAGCAAATGGTTGCAGCTAACAGCAAGGATAAAATCCAATTTCCCCGAACCCTTAAAGACGGTAAGGTGATTTACATCTCTTCTGAGAAAGATTGGACGAGTGGATTTTTTCCGGGTAGCTTATGGTATCTATATGAACTTACTAAAGAACCTGTTTGGCGCGATAATGCAAAAAAATATACAGAAGCATTGAGCTCTCTTCAGTTTTATACCGGCACGCACGATTTGGGTTTTATGGTTGGGTGCAGTTATGGAAATGGTTTACGGTTAACCAAAGATGATAAATATGAAAAGGTTATAGTAAACGCAGCCAAATCGCTGGCAACACGATTTAGACCGGTAGCAGGTATACTACAATCGTGGGAGGTAGATAAAGGATGGCAGTCCAAACGAGGTTGGCAATGCCCTGTAATTATCGATAATATGATGAACCTCGAGCTTTTATTTAAAGCCACTCAGTTGTCTGGAGATTCTTCTTTTTATAGAATGGCTGTTTCGCATGCAGACAAAACAATTGAACACCACTTCCGATCTGATTTTAGTTCCTACCATGTCATAGACTATGATACACTGACAGGAAAAGTACGAGGAAAGCAAACTGCTCAAGGTTACGCTCACGAATCAGCCTGGGCCCGCGGTCAGGCATGGGGAGTTTATGGGTTTACGGTTTGCTATCGCGAAACAAGAGAATTGCGCTACTTAGAGCAGGCGGAGAAAGCATTTAATTTTTTTATCACGCATAAAAACCTCCCATCTGATTTGATTCCTTACTGGGATTTTAATGCTCCTAAAATTCCCAATGAGGCGCGTGACGCATCAGCTGCGGCTGTTTGTGCCTCGGCATTGTACGAACTTTATGTTTTGACTAAAAAAGAAACGTATAAAACGTATGCCGATAAATTAATGAACAGTCTTTCATCGAGTCAATATAGGGCTCCGCTTGGATCTAACGGTAATTTTATTCTTATGCATAGTGTTGGCAGCATTCCTCATGGTGCAGAAATTGATGCTCCTCTGAGTTACTCTGACTACTATTTTCTGGAAGCAATTAAACGAAAGAGAGATATTACGAATTCTAGGCGCTGAAATACTTACAATTTCTTTTTTTTACGCCCTTTTTACCCTTGTGTCGGAGAAGTTCACTCTGTTTACTTCTACTTCACTTCGCAATGAGCCATGTAAATTTAATCGTGAATCAGTCCATTTTAGATTCCTTTTGGTTTACGCAAGTTTTCTGAGCAGAGATCTAGGATATTTTAGTTTTCGCCTTTTATATCTCTGTTGTTTAATGTTTCTCGTTCGATGCGTTGATACAATCCCGGGGTGTGTTGTGTGCTGGAAAGAAACATATAGAGCGAAAGTAACCCGCTATCTTCATGTGCAGTAAGTAATAACCTGCCATCAGATGAAAAGTCTAAGTACTCTGTTCTGGGGCTTGGTAATTCAAGCGCAAGCTTAAAATCCCAAACCCGATAGAATTTAATTTTCCTTTCATGTCCTCCTACGAGCAGATAATGGTCATCGGGTGAAAATTCAACGGCCTCAACGCGCAACGCTTGTTGAAATGTGTTTAACAAAGCCCCCGTGTTTGCTGAAAATACCCTGGCTGTATTGTCGAAACTTCCCGATGCGATTAACTTTTCATCGTTTGAAAATCGAACCGATTTTACAGATCCGGTATGGCCAACAAAATTCCGAATCACTTTTAAATTCACAACATCAACCAATTTTACGAATCCATCGTATCTGGTAGATTTACTTTTACTATCAACATGCTGCACATTGCCGCCCGCCACGATTAATTTATCGTTTAAACTGAAATCTAGTGAATTTACGGTAGAACCAACGTTAATTTTTCCGAGCAATGCGTAATTCGCGGTGTTCCAAAACCAGATGTCTCCTTTTTCAGATCCCGCTGCAATGAGCTTTCCATCGTGCGACCAGGCAATTCCATCAAGACTACTATCGTGTTCCATCCGGTTAAGCTCATTTCCTGTTTTTGTGTCCCATATTTTTACAAAATAGTCCTCGTCACCGGTCGCAAATTGGGTTCCATCAGGCGAAAAAACAACACATTCAATTTCGGTATTCAATTTCTTTTCCCACAGCAATGTACCGTCAGCAACCCGCCACACCATTAAATTGTATCCAAACTTTGAAGCCGAAACGGCAATGGTTCCATTCGGAGAAAGCCGGGCAGATTCAACAGCTCGAAGTACCGATGCATGGTCAGCTACCCGATGCCAAATTGGAATCACATCAGGCTTCAATGAATCATAAATAGGGTATCGCTGTGCATAAAGTTGGCTTGCGAGTAAGAATAATAGGATTAGTGCCGTTGATTTAAATACAGATTTCATTTAGTATATAATTTCGATTATGACACTTCGATTTGGAAATCCTCAAGTTTAATCTTTTAAATCTTGCGCGTGTGATTTACCAAAGTGAAAGTATAAATAGTAATATAATTAGGTAAAATAGTATCGAAGATGTGAAGTAAAAAATCTGCGATCAGCTAAAGTTCATTGCTGGGTTTCCCAATAGTAGCCGACAGGCCACCATCGACATAAATAATTTGCCCATTTATAAAATCGCTTGCAGCGGAGGAAAGAAATACTGCCGAACCGGATAAGTCAGCAGGGTTACCCCACCGCCCTGCGGGTGTGCGATTGAGAATGAAATTATTGAAAGGATGTCCATCTATACGGATTGGTGCAGTCTGCTCGGTAGCGAAGTATCCGGGGCCAATACCATTTACCTGAATATTAAACCGGGCCCACTCGGTAGCCATATTTCGCGTTAGCATTTTTAGCCCTCCTTTAGCAGCAGCATATGCCGATACTGTGTCTCGTCCAAGCTCGCTCATCATGGAACAGATGTTAATAATTTTTCCAGCTTTGCGTGAAATCATATTCCTACCTACATATTTTGACACGATAAACGGTGCGATCAGATCAACATCGATCACTTGTTTAAAATCTGCAGTCTCCATATCCACCATCGGTATTCGTTTAATAATACCGGCATTGTTAATCAGAATATCTATTGCACCTACTTCTTTTTCAATTCGGGATATTTGGTTAGCTACCTCTTTATCATTGGTTACGTCAAACAAATATCCGGTAGCGCGATACCCTTCGGATTTATATTCCAACAAAGCAGCTTCCATTTTTCCGGAACTGTGTCCATTAATAATGAGTTCAGCACCAGCTATCGCTAATCCTTTAGCCATGGCCATACCTAACCCGTGTGTACCTCCGGTAATTAGCGCACGCTTACCAGTTAAATCAAAAAGAGAGTTCATTGATAAGTTTGTGTTATCGTAATTCAACTAGACTAACGCTATCCATATCACTATAATCTAAATTTTCGCCTGCCATACCCCAAATAAACGAATAGTTGCTGGTGCCTGCTCCGGAGTGAATAGACCAAGGAGGTGATAAAACTGCTTCGTTGTTTTGCATCCAAATATGTCGTGTTTCTTGTGGGTGCCCTAAGAAATGACAAACCGTTTGGCCAGCGGGTAAATCAAAATAGAAATACGCCTCCATTCTTCGATCATGTGTATGTGGCGGCAGGGTATTCCATATACTTCCTGGCTTTAACTCGGTAAGGCCCATTTGTAAATGGCAGGTTGATAAAACGCTGTTGACAATTAGTTTTCGGATGGTACGATGATTGGCCGTTTCTGGGCTTCCAAGTATCAGCGTATCGGCTTCGGCTAGAGCAACTTTTCGTGATGGATGAACAGCATGTGCTGGTGCGCTATTTATAGTATAAAAGAGGTGTACCATTTTTGCCGGGTAGAAAAACTACATCACGAACACCTTTGCCAATATAAAGTGCATCCTTGTTTCCAAGCAAGTACTCTTGTTGATCAACCATAATGGTTGCGGCAGCACCAAAATTGATAATTCCAATTTCTCTCCGCTGTAGAAAGTATTCGGCTTTAAGTTCATCAAAAGGCAATAAGGTGACCGGAGTAGATACAGGTTTTATCCCACCTACAATCAGTCGGTCGTAATGGGTGTAGGTATGTGTTAGTTGGTTATCCTGAAAAATGTTGTTAATTAAAACTGCCTGCCGGATGGCGTTTGTATCATATTTCTTGAAATCTTCCGGATGGATAGCGTATCGAACAGAATTCATAAGATATTAACTGGTTAAGTGGTGAAATCATTTGTGCAATATAATTTAAAAATCTCTCTGATAAGGAAGGTTTAGCATTGAACACGAAGCAGGAGGTGAGGAGCACAGGTCTTAGCACGCTGCCGCGAGTCATCTGCTGGAAGGTGCCTATATAAGAGACGAACTAAATTACTGGATAAAGAACATATCCTTTCACTACTTTTCAATAGTAACAGCCAACAACTCTAAAATCTACCAGTTAAACAAGCAAAGCTGCAATAACAGCCACGTAAAAATCTTTTAGATAAAGCTTCAGATGTCGAAGCGATTGAGTAAGATGATACTGAATTGTTTTTTCTGAAAGCCCAAACTCCTTCGCAATTTCCTGAATGGAGCGGCCTTCTAATCGATTCAGGCGGAACACCATTTGGGTTTTCTTTGGCAGCTTGTTAACGCCTTGCTCTACGGCACTCAATAGGTCTTTATATTTAACAGTCTCGAAAGTTTCTTCCTCTTCTATCTGACAAAATATTTTGTAATAGTCAGCATATTTTTTAGTCACAACTTGATTTTTAATAAAATCAATAGCCTTATATTTTACCGATACGGAGAGATAATTTGTGAAGTTTTTTATTTTCGAATCTCTTCTGCGTTCCCAAAGATCTATAAAAAGCTGTTGAACAATTTCTTGAGCTTGTTCTGCCGATTTGAGTGAAAAATTAGCCATTCGATAGGCTTTTTTCCAATGACGATCGAAAAGTTGCTCAAAAGCCTTTTTATCATCGCGTGCTATCGCTCGCAAAAGTGCTTCATCGGAGATAGTATCGTTTTCGTCTGTCAAAATAGGAACTTCTATGGGCGTAATGTCGGTCTTTCAAATATACTTAAAATGGTCTATAAAATCAAACCCCCAACCGATTGCGCGCTCGATTTCAAAAAAGTGGATTGGATTTGAGACAAAATCCGGACTTGATCGACATTACTAAACATGACAGAAAAAGAATTTTCAGCACTTCTTCAAAAATACCTTCAAGGTAAGGCAACTCCAAAAGAAGTTCAATTGATTGAAAAGTGGTATTTACGAATTACTACAAAACACGATATGCAGCTCGATCTCCCATCGGAGCAGCTGAGAGACGCTCACTGGAATAATATTGAATCAAAAATGAGAAGAGGTCGAGCAGTTTCATTTTGGCCTCGAGTTGGGGTTGCGGCCTCGGTTTTATTTGCCTTGCTTATCGGGGCTTACTTGCTGATGGAACCATTTTCGCGTTCGATATCATTCACTTCAGATCAATCTTCAGGTCTGCCAGAGGCTGCTTTTAATTACAAAAACACTTCACACCAAAATCAGGTATATGAGCTTCCAGATGGAAGTAGAGTGTCATTGCAGCCTGGTAGTTCTCTGCAAACAGACGATTCGTTTAACGAGGAGAAAAGAGAAGTTAGATTGGTCGGAGAGGCTTTTTTTGAAGTTAAACACGATCCATCCAGACCATTTTATGTAATAGCCGATGAATTAGTCACTAAGGTAGTTGGTACCAGTTTCACGATTCGCGCTATACCCGGTTCTGATGTTACGGTGGCTGTCAAGACTGGAAAAGTTACCGTGTTTGAAAAAGATATAAGTAACACAAATGCTGAAAAGACTGCGATCGTGTTAACGCCAAATCAACAGATTATCTATAAAGTTGAAACTGGAACAATCAATAAAATGCTGGTGAATAAACCAGCGCTAATTGTTGCAGAGGAACAGGTTGCAAAACTCTATCGATTTGAAAACGCTTCCGTCATTGAAGTGTTTAATAGCCTTCAACTACTTTACGGTGTTACTATCGAAGCAGAGCCGGTTACTTTCGCTAATTGTATACTTACCACATCAGGAGACACGCATGATTTATTTGAGTCAATCGATATAATTTGTGAAGCTATTGGAGCTACTTATCATGTTGAAGGTTCACGAATTTTGATTACAGGTGATGGATGTAAATAAGACTTATTCTTGAAAACTTTAAACAAACTGCCTATGAAGAATTTTACATAATAATTTAAAAAAAAAGAGCCGGTGATGTTCGCACCATCACCGGCCTTAAATTCTATTTCCCGTTTTCGGGAAATAGTCGTGTTTCTGCCTTTAAACAAAAACCAACTTAAATGTATGACTAAATTAAATTTTATTCAAAGTCGATTAATTCTCTTCATGAAAATATCGGTGACCCAACTTCTGATGATGGCTGCATTTGTATCGCTCGTGAGTGCGGGAAATATACGTGGGCAAGAAGTCATGGACAGAAAAGTGTCAATTAACGTTGAAAATAAAGAAATCGGAAAGATTTTATCGTTAATTGAAAGCCAGGCAATGGTGCATTTTACGTACCGAAACAAGGCATTTGAAACTAACCGCAAGATTTCAATTCAGGTTGACAGTTTGCGATTGGCTGAAGTTTTATACCGTCTTTTTGATAAACAGCTTGAAATTGTTGTTAAAGACAATTCAATTCTTCTAAAGCCCGCAGTTGGTAAGGAGAACGAAGAAGTAATACCCCTTGTCACAAATAGCATTGACTTTATTGTCTCTGGAACAGTGGTTGACGAAACGAATCAATCGCTCCCTGGAGTAAACGTTATTGTAAAAGGCACTACCGGAGGAACCGTTACTGATGTCAATGGTAAATTTAGTTTGACAGCACCTGATGAAGATGCCATATTGGTTTTTTCGTTTATCGGGTACGACAATCAAGAGGTAAGCATTAAGGGGAGAACAACCATTAATATTACGCTGCAACCAAATATCACATCGTTAGACGAAGTTGTGGTAGTGGGTTATGGTACGCAGACAAAAAAAGAATTAACAAGTTCGGTTGCTACCGTTAAAGGTGACGATATAAAGGCCTCTGGTGCGGTGAGTTTTGATAATGCTATGCAAGGGCGCGTGGCAGGGGTACAGATTACACAAGGATCCGGGCAGCCGGGGGGAGCTTTAACGGTACGGGTAAGAGGAGCATCTTCTATTTCAGGTGGTAATAATCCGCTTTACGTGATAGATGGAATACCAGTTTCGGCCGTAACTAACGACCAGATTGTTGATGGTGGTACGGGTTCAAATCCGCTTGCCTTGCTTAACCCAAGCGATATTGAATCCATTGATGTATTAAAAGATGCTGCCGCCACAGCAATTTACGGAACTCGCGGTGCGAATGGGGTAATCATAGTAACCACCAAACGCGGTAAATCAGGAGCTCCTAAAGTTGAATTTGGCTATTACACAGGATGGCAGACCGTCACAAAAAAATTAGATCAGATAAATGCGCGCCAATTTAAAGAATACGCCATTGAAGCACATGTCAATGCAGGTTTAACCAACTATACCCAATGGCCGTTGCCGGTCACAGATTCGTTAAATACATTCTATTCTAATGACTTCTATTGGCAAGATGCACTTTTTACCGATAATGCCCCCATTTCAAATTATGACCTTTCTGTTGGAGGTGGAAATGATAAAATCAACTACTACTTGAGTGGGAATTTATTAGATCAAAATGGAATTTTGGCGAACACTGATTTTACCCGTTTAAGTATTCGCAGTAATGTCGATTATAACGTTTCAAATAACGTAAAATTCGGAAACTCATTTACTTTTTCGAATAGCCAGTCAAACCGCACTAGTGAGGATAACCGAGGTGGGGAGCGTGGTGTGTTTTTTAGAACAGCCAATCGCAATCCAACCGAGTCACCCTTTTTACCGGACGGTTCATTAGCCCCCAATACACCAATCAATACTCTATTCAATGCTTTCCAAAGTGTAAAGAACACGCGGGTTCTGGGAAACATCTATGGAGAATTCAAATTTCTAAAGAACTTTAGTTTCCGCACTTCCCTTGGAATTGACTTTAGTGCGAACTTGGAAGAACAGTTTTATCCAAGTACCATTTTTTCCTTTCAAAATTTTCAACGCACCGGTCAGGCTGGGTCATCTCAAAACTTTCTTTGGATAAATGAAAACTTTTTAACGTACACTAAGAAATTTAATGAAGCGCATAATTTTAAGGCACTACTTGGTGCTAGCGCGCAGTCACAAACAAGCAACTCTCTTGTGCTTCGGGCAGAGGGTTTTCCATCCGATTTAGTTCGAACATTAAATGCCGGGCCAATAAAAACTCAGGCTTCGACATTTGAGAATGAGGAAGCTATCGTTTCATTCTTTGGCCGCTTTTTTTATGATTTTAAATCAAAGTATCTAATTGCATTTACGGCACGTTATGACGGTTCGTCCAAATTTGGAAAGGATAATAGGTATGGCTTTTTTCCTTCCGGTTCAATTGGTTGGTTGGTGTCGGAAGAGGGGTTTATGAAAGACATTTCATTTATTAATGAATTAAAAATAAGAGCAAGTGCAGGTACTGTAGGAAATGACCGTATTCCAAATTATGTTCAGGGCGGTATTTATAACACGGGCGCAAATTATGATGGTGCCGGTGGTATTGCACCTGCTGGAAATGGGCTTCCTAATTCTGCACTTGGCTGGGAAAAATCAAATCAGATTAATGCAGGTATCGATTTGGCAGTTTTATCTGGTCGCGTAAAAATTACGGCTGATGTATATCAGAAGACGACTGAAAATCTCCTCTTCAGTAGTAACTTACCTTCTACTTCCGGATTCGGATCAGTATTTCTTAACCTAGGAGAAATTCAAAACAAAGGTCTTGAGCTTGGTCTTTCTACCGTCAATTTAGAAGGGCAACTGAATTGGACCACAGAGTTTAATATTTCATTTAATCAAAACGAAGTGGTTAGTCTACCGGAAGGTCAAGACCAACTTGGTGGTGTGGGTATTTTAAGAGAAGGCAACCCTATTGGTTCGTTTTATTTATTCAATCACCTTCGGGTTTTCCCAACCAGCGAAGACAATGTAAATCAGGTTAGAAATGGTTCTATTACAGGTCCAATTTTTCAAGGCGGGGATACCGAATTTGAGGATGTTGATGGAGACGGCTTCATCAGTGGAACAGACCGTGTTATAATGGGTAATGCCGATCCGAAGATGTGGGGTGGATTTCGAAATCGCTTTACCTATAAAGGTTTCGACCTTGATGTATTTTTTAATTTTACCTATGGTCAGGATATATACAATCGCCTGAAGCGTGACCGCGATTCATTCCGCTTACTTGGTGGCTCGGGTGGAACTTTAGAACTATTGGATCGTTGGCAAAACCCAGGTGATATTACCCGGCACCCACGCCCGATTAGAGGCGATGCCCGTGGAAACCTACGCGAATCGTCAAGCTTCTGGTTGGAGGATGGCTCGTTCTTGCGGTTGAAGACCGTTTCTCTTGGCTATACACTTCCTAAAAGCCTTACTGAAAAAGTTCGAATGTCTTCCGCCAGACTTTACGTAACGGGCCAGAATCTGTTAACCTTTACTGATTACACTGGATACGATCCTGAAGTTGTGGGCACATCTTCAAATGCCAATGGATTTAACATTGGTTACGGACAAGATTTTGGCTATTATCCCTTGGCCAGAACTATTTTGGTGGGAGTAAATCTATCGTTTTAATTTTTACGCTAACAAAATGAAAATACTAAAAAACACAATATCAAAGGTAGGTATCATCATGGTGATACTTACACTTACCTTCTCGTGTGACATTCTGGATGTAGCGCCCGTGAGTCAAATTTCTTCGGATAATTTTTGGAAGACCGAGAGTGATGCAACGGCTGGTGCAGTTGCTATGTATGATGGACTTCAGGAGGTTTCACGTAATTGGGTAACCTGGGGCGAAGTTAGAGCAGATATTTTTGACAAGACTCTTGGAAATATAATCGGTGAGTTGCAGGAAATCCTGACAAATCAGATTCCCAATACCAACAGGCTAACCAATTGGAATGTCGTATATGGTATGATTAACCGTGCTAACCTGTTGCTGGCCAATATCGAGGCGATACCCATGAATGCGGATTTGAAACAACAATATATCGGTGAAGCGCACTTTATACGGGCTATCGGCTACTTTGTAGTTTTGAAAGTGTGGGGCGATGCGCCAATAGTAACTATTCCTTATACTTCTGTGGAGCAGGATTTTACAATACCGCGCAACCCTAAAAGTGAATTAATTCAGCAAATTGAAGTTGATATTGATCAGGCAATTGCGTTATTACCCAATCAGGTTGGCACGGCTCCAACTACGGTGAGAGGCCGGGCAAATAAGTTTGCAGCGCATGCATTAGCATCCGACTTTTACCTTTGGGTGGCTCAGGTTGAAGGTGGTGGCGCGGCATATTTTCAAAAAGCGATAACATCAACGGATGTGATTCTGGCTAACACGGCAACATACAAACTCGTTGCAGGCGCTCAGTACGCCACCATATTCAGAAGGAACAGCACCGAGGGTATATTTGAAGTTCAATTTGACTTTGGAAAAAATGAAGTTCAAGAACTTGAGGGTCCAGCACTGTTAACGATGCCCCAGATATACACAGGTATTAATCGGTTACAATTACGTGGTGTCCCTGGCAGCGGAACAGGGTTTGTCGATCAAATTGAGGCTGGAGATATACGGCCCACAGTTGTAATAAACGCAATTGCCACTGCGCCACAAACTGTTAAATATATTGGAACTCCACAGCCTGCTCCGTCTACACTTGTTCAGAGGGATGCCAACGTGATTTTGTATCGCTTGGCAGAAATTATTCTCTTTAAGGCTGAGGCGCTGAACAAACTGGGCGATCAACCCGGAGCAATAGCGTTGTTAGATCAAATCCGCTCAAGGGCGGGACTGCCTGGCACTACCGCAGTTACTCAGGAAGAAGTGAAATTAGCCATTCTACAGGAGCGCAAGATGGAATTCCACGGAGAGGGTAAACGGTATTTTGACCTGATCCGAAACGGTGAAGCGTTTAACTTCATCGATAATATCACGGATCCGGATAACCTGGTTTGGCCTATCCATCAGGATGAACTTAATCGAAATCCGGAGATTAGTCAGAATGAATTTTACGGTAACTAATTAATTTGAAGATTATGAAAAAAATAGCATATTTCTTAATGAAACAGGTTGTCATAAAATCCATGGCAATTGCAGTCGTGATTTTTGTTTGCAACGGTTGCCAGGATCAGTTTGAGTACAAAGCCGAGCCGCTTCCGGTAGGTAAATTTGATATGACCATTTATGAGTTTCTTGACTCCCGCAGCGAGTTTGATTCCCTGGTGAAGGCAATTGACTATGCGGGGCTCAAAGACATGTTAAACTCAACCACAGAAACATATACTTTCTTTGCGCCTCCCAATGATCGATGGCTGGTAGGAACTGCATTGTTAACTCCTACAAAACCCATTAATTTTTATACGGTTGATGCCTGGAGGAATACTATTTTACGACATACTTCTGCAACGCGTATTTTCTCCCCCGATCAATTCGAGATTGAGGCATTCCAATACACGTTTTCTTCCGTGAACGGGCAATTGTGGGGTATGCGCAGAAATGCAAGCAATGTTTTAGTAGGTGAAAAGCCTCCCGGATCGCCCGCAAATGTTCTCGGTTTATTTGGAGTGATCAGAACCTCCAACATCGAAGTTACGAATGGTGTGATACACATCCCCAGCAGTGTGGGAGGATTAATTACGATTTAAGAGCGCAGGTCAAAGCCTTTCACAACATCTAAATGTTTGTGAAAGGCTTTTTTAATTATTCTGGTTCCACATTCCACGTCTGTCAAATTACACAGTCTATGGAAAATTAATTTTTCCGAGAGTAGTTACGTATTTTTAGTAAGCAAAAAGCCATATGAAAAGGAGATTTTTTTTAAAAAATGCAACGGCAATAGCTGCGACTGCATTACTGCCAATGTCAGCATTAAAGGCATCAGAAGTTTTTAAATCGGATGGCAATCAGGTTTCTTCTGCACGTCTTCGTGAAAAGCTACGAGCATTAGAATCTGTTTTTGATGGAAATTTAAATTGGGTAATAAATTTATACGATACAAAAACGGGAGGTTTTTGCGAAAGTGTTGGTATGACTCGCGACCCTCAATTTCCCGCGCACATTCAAGCTACGTGTCAAATTGTAGGCGAGCTTATGAACGTTAACGGATTGCTGAGCACGATGCCGGTAGCCGTAAAAGATCGAATAGTCAGCTTTATCAACGACAATCAGGATCCTGTTACAGGGCTATTTTGCGACAAAGCGTATCCTAAGATAAAAGAGAGTAAACGAGCCGATAGGAATATTGCTCGCTTAACGGGTTTTGCCGTGCGCACACTAAAAACATTGGATGCCAAGCCGCGCTATGACCTTATTTCCGAAAGCAATAATGCTACTCCGTTATATCTTCAGAGTGCTAAAAATTGGGAAGAGTGGGTTAGAAAAACGGTAAGTAAGGAACGTCCTTTTTATGGAAGCCTGGATGACGTAGGGTCTCATACTTCTATTTTATTGGCTATGCCAGAATCACAGAGAAAGGAATTTATAGATGTTGCTACAAATTACATCAATCCATTTCAAAATACTGCTACTGGATTATGGGATAACAGTCTCGATGCTACTTTCAAATATGTAGGATTCTTAAATGGCGTTAATCGCCCCATACCCCATGCTGAGAAAATTGTCGCCAGTATTTATACATGGTTTGAAGTCAACAAAAATAATTTTTTAGACAATACCTGTTTTGTTTGTAACCCAGTGCGTATGCTGCCTGAGCTTTCGAGCTATATCCCTAAAGAATTTAAAACGGATAAAGCATTGTCTGATTTAGTCGAGTGGCACATGGCTCACTTTCAACCATTCTTACAATCTGATGGTGCCTTTTCAAGATG
This sequence comes from uncultured Chryseolinea sp., assembly GCA_964397805.1. Classification (GTDB taxonomy): domain Bacteria; phylum Bacteroidota; class Bacteroidia; order Cytophagales; family Cyclobacteriaceae; genus Chryseolinea. The sequence goes on from CAYNKN010000001.1 coordinate 34,560, forward strand.
GCAAAAAAAATTCCCAAAAGATGTATTAGATACAGTATATGGCCAATGGGACGAGCCGATGGCCGATGTGAATGGAAACGCCCAGACTATTGTTGCGCGCAGGTGTATTTATAAAGTAGTGGGAATAGAAATGCCACCACTGCCGCAGGCCAATGGTTTTTGGGATCGGTTTGTTGATCAACATAAAGTATAGAATCTGAGAAAGTGAAGTTGAATTAATTCCGAAAGAATAAAGATGAAAAGAAGGGATTTCGTGAGAGCGTTTGCAATAGGTGCAGCATCATCATTCGCACTATCAAGTAGCTTGAAAGGAGGAGTAGGTTCCGCCAATTTTTTGGGCTTAGAGAAACCTGCTGCTGATTTTCTTGATTTAAAATTTCAATCATTCGAATTAGCCTATGATGGCATTCTGAATTGGATGATTGAGTTGTACGATAAAAAACGGGTGGTTTTTGTGAGAGTGTCGGCATGGCGCGTGATCCTCAATTTCCGGCACACATTAAAGGCACATCTATGGTGATAGGCGCACTCGCTCCTTCTAACTTGATAAGTACAATGCCGGCCAGCGTACGAAACGCAATTATTCATTTCCTTCAAGACAACCAAGACCCCCAAACAGGATTGTTTTGCGATAAAGCATATCCTAAAATAAAAGAAAGCCCACGGGCAGACCGACACTTGGCACGATTGACCGGTATGGCAAAAAAAGCATTTGAGCAATTGGATGCCACACCACTCTATATCAAATCTGATAGCAAGCGCGATAGTCAGGTACCTTACCTAAAGTCGTTGGAAGCGTGGGAAATCTGGCTACGAAAAACTGCCAATAGCAGCCGCCCTTTCTATGAAAGTTTGGATGACGTAGGTGCTCAAGCTGTTTTATTGAATGATTTGCCGGAAACAGAACGAACGGAATACATTGATGCGATAACGAGTTACATCAATCCAATGCAAGATAAAAATACAGGCTTATGGGATAAAAGTATGAACGCCACCTTTAAGTATGTTGACTTGTTGAAAGGTGTGAAGCAACCAATACCAAATGCAGATAAGATAGTGACCAGCATTTATAAATGGTTCAATGAGAATAAAACGAACATGATCGACAACACAGCCGTTCTGTGCAATCCTGTGCGAATACTTCCTCAATTGGATGCCTACATTCCTAAAAAGTTAAAAAAAGATAAGGAATTGGCAAAGGTAATTGATTGGCATCTGGAACATTTCAAGCCGTTTAAACAACCCGATGGAGCCTACTCACGGTGGCAAAATAAATTCATAAAAGATGTTATGGACGTGAACTATGGAATGTGGGATACTCCTATGGCAGACGTGAATGGAAATGCGCAAACGCTTGCCGCTCGCGGAGCCATTTATAAATTGGCCAGTCGGCAAGCTCCATCTTTACCGCAAACCGATGGATTTTGGGAGCGCTTCGTGACGCGACATAATATGTAGAAAGATAGGAAAGTAAATGCGAAAGTATTTTGAAATAAGTCAATCAGCATGTTGATGTTGCATGCTTGGAGTAGAAAATGGAAATAGTGTTACTGATTTAAATTTAAATAAATGGCCTGTAAGAAATTGTTTTTTGTTTTCGTTGCTTTTGTGTTTGTTGAATGTACGTATTCTAACGACACGCTGCTTGAAGAGAAGTTTGATCAGAACAATCGCGTTTGGATCGGTGAAGATTTTTGGTCCATACCCATGGAAGATTGGCGGATTGAGAATAAACGCTTAGAATTTACGGGCAGTCACAGGCGTTCGCGTATAAATGTGCTTTCGCATATTCTTGCAGAAAGAGATGGAGAATTTACGGTTTCCATTTCTGTTGGTTCTTCCGATACACTCAAGCATGGTTCGGTTGGCTTTTCATTAGGAGTAAAAGATTCCATCGATGCTGACGTAAAAGCAGCCTGCTACTACGGAAAAGGATTGGACATAGGGGTCTCCACTACCGATGGAATTTTTATCGGTAATAAAAAAACAGAGCTACCTGTTGGTTTTTCTTTTTCGGAGTTTGAGTTGCATGCGAGTGGCAGTACAGTGAACGGTAAAACAAAAATTGTATTCACGGCAAAAGACAAAGCAGGACTCAAGGCGGAAATTACAACTACAACGTCAGGGTCTCTCAATGGACTTTTTGTACTCGTAAACTCATTTGCGGCAGGGGACAAAAAGAAATTTCATTACGATAATCTAAAGATAACTGGAAGCAAGGTGGAAGTAAAGATGGCTAATGCTTTTGGACCTATTTTATGGACCATGTATACGCTCAACCAAGGTAGTATGAAAATGTCGGTGCAGATGCCCCCGATTAGTAAAGATGATAACCACGCAATAGAGTTAGAGCTGTATGAGAATGAAAAATGGATTTCAGTAGCAACGGAAACTATCGATACGGTGGGATATCAGGCTATTTTTAGAAAAGAGAATTGGTCGATGGCTCAGGAAAAAAAGTATCGCGTGAAATACATCAGTGACTCAGGCGAACATTTTTATGAGGGCATCATAAGGCAAGAGCCCATCGATAAACCACTTGTCATTGGTGGCCTTACCTGCCAGGAGGGTGAGGGATATCCTTATTCTCCACTTATCAAGCAGTTAAAGGAAAAAAATCCTGATCTGCTTTATTTCTCAGGAGATCAGCTTTATGAACAAAATGGGGATTACCCCATTAAGCGGTCACCCATTAAAAAATCAATAGAAAGTTATTTGGGTAAGTGGTATATGTTTGGTTGGGCGTTTGGTGACGTAATGCGCGACCGCCCTACGATCTGCACACCTGATGATCATGATGTTTTTCAAGGAAACCTCTGGGGCGAAGAAGGTAAATTAATTTCTATTGAAGATTGGGAGCTTGTTAAAGATGCGCATGGAGGGTTTGTTCAAAGCCCAGAAATGGTGAATACTGTTTTTAGAACACAATGTGGTCACTTACCTGATCCTGTCGATGCTCAACCGCTTCCTTCAGGCATCAACGTGTGGTACACCAGCATGGTATATAGCAACGTAAGTTTTGCCATTCTTAGTGATCGAATGTTTAAATCAGGCCCGGAAGAAATTATAAAGAATGAAACCGGGCGAATTGATCATGTTAAAAAGCCAATGAATCCTAAAGACCTGGATGCGCCTACCCTCAGTATCTTAGGACAAAGACAAATTAAGTTTTTAAAAGAATGGGTCGAAGACTGGTCGTATAATGCCACGACTAAAATCCTTTTAACACAAACTGTTTTCTCCAATATCCCGACACACCACGGCCCAGACAGAATGTTTCTCTATGGCGATTTGGACTCAGGAGGCTGGCCAAAAACGGCACGCGATGAGGTGATTGACATCATGCGAAAAGCGCAGGTATTTCATTTGAACGGCGACCAGCACATTCCCATGATCGTGAAGTATGGTTTGCAAGATTTTGGTGATGCAGGCTGGAGCTTTTGCACACCAGCAATTTCAACAGGATATATGCGAGGCTTTCTTCCTGATAGTTTAAAAATTCCTGTGGCCAACAGACCCTCCCACAACCTGCCCAATACAGGTGAATACCAAGATGTGTTTGGTAACAAGAATTTCGTATATGCAGTTTCTAACCCGGTCAAAAATATAGAGTCGCCAAATCGGTATACGTTTGTAAACAACAAAGCTTCAGGTTTTGGAATTTTAGAGGTTGATCCAAAAGCGCATACCCTTACCATGCACGCGTACCCCTTCTTATCACAAGGCGAAGAATTTCCAGGTTGGCCTTTAACAGTTCATCAGCGAGAAAATGATGGACGAACACCCCTTGGCTATCTTCCTGAACTGCGACTTAACCGCGCCAGTGTTGTAGTGAAAGTGGTGAGTGAGAATACCAATGAGTTGGTTTCAACCTTTCGTACAGAAGATAAAAGCATTCGACTGCCTGTATTTAAAAAAGGTACCTACACAGTCATTGTAAGCGATGCGGCAGGTAGAAAAGAACTAACCGGACTTAAGGTTGATCAATCGGGAAAAGATTTTATTGACATTGAACTTTGATCTAATTGACGGCAATAAACTCACGGGTATGTTATTTATGAGAAAGGACAAATTACGTAATCATGCAGCTTCGCTATTCCGGGTGGTTATTGTCTTATTGTTTTTTAGTAGATGTGGAAGTAATGATGATGTTAGTCCGTCAGGCAATCCTACAAATACTAATCTGACCGCCACCACCAAAGTAGTAGATGCAAATAACAATGAATATAGCATAGGGTTTGATCATGCTACCAGTATCAACCAAAATCCTACTATCATTAAAAAAGATGCTACCGGAAAGCAGATTTGGAAAGTTACATATGAAACTACACCGGTTGATGGACGAGGTAATTTAATTGCACTTGATTCAGATAATATACCATGGGCTGTGTTTTCTGTAGATGGTGGCAGCACAGATGCTGGCTTTATTAACAAGAAGCAAATTGCATCTGGTGCTTTCAGTAACGTGTATATGAATGGATATGGAAGTGGCGGTGGAGCCAAAGTTGCCGTGTTCGCTAAAATAGATCCTGCCAACGGAAATATTTTAAAGGGAACGTTTATAATAGCCAAGTTAACGAGTGGAAATACCAATACCCTTAACATAACCAAAATGGGTTTCAAAAATGGCAATGTGGCCTTTGAGATTTCTTCGGCTGCATGGCCTCCCGGAAAAGGCAAAAGTTACATTCGCTTCCCGAACATTGACGACAGTAATCGAACCAATGGGTCGTTCATAATTTATTATGAAATGAAATCCGATTTATCGGAGATAGTAGAGGCTGCATTGTTGTAATGCGTGATAGTATCTTATTAAAATGATTGAGTAACGAATTTGAAAATACGATGCAGAACAGGCGACTTTTTTTGAAGACATCCATAGTCGGTGCGGTAGCATTGCCCTTTTTGTCATCAAACCTTTTTGGAAAGTCAATAGCCTTAGATGCTATTTCCGTTACCCGAATTACAAATCCGGAATTTAAAACCTGGTTCGGATATTACGATAAGTGGCAAGTCGATCACTCAGGTCGATATGCATTGGGATGTCGTGTTGATATTGACTTTAAATCGCCTACCGAAGAAGATACCTTACGAATAGGCGTAATTGATTTAAAAAAGTCAAATAACTGGATTGAAATAGGAACAAGCAAAGCCTGGGGCTGGCAGCAGGGATGCATGTTGCAATGGCTGCCCGGTAACACGCACGAAATTATTTGGAATGATCGCGATGACACCGGCTTTATAAGCAGGGTGTTTAATTTTAAAACAAGAAAGGAAAGAACACTTCCCCGCGCTATCTATGCAGTAAGTCCTGATGCACAATTTGCTCTAGGCACAGAGTTTAGTCGTATCCAAAATTTAAGACCCGGCTACGGATATGCTGGGATTGATGATCCTTACAACAAGAATGCAAAATCGATAGGTATCTATAAAATGAACCTCGCTACCGGAGAATCTAAACTTCTTTTTTCTATTGCCCAAATCGCGGCTATCCCTCATCAGGAAAAATCGATTATCGATAACTGGCATTGGTTTAATCATTTATTGATAAGCCCGGATAGCAAAAGATTTTTATTTCTCCATCGCTGGCGCGAGAACATTGAAGAGCGTCAGGTTATGGCAGTAGGAAAATTTCAAACGCGAATGATTACGGCAGATGTGGAAGGCAAAGATTTTTATGTTCTTGATCCTTCCGGGAATTCATCCCATTTCGTTTGGCGCGATGTAGATCATATTTGTGCCTGGACAAAACCTATTGATAAGGATTGGGGCTTTTGGATATTGAAAGATAAGTCGCAGGGCGTATCGCAGGTTGGCAAAGAAAGCATGACGGTGAATGGACATAATACCTATGTTCCGAATACAAACAACGAATGGATTTTGAACGATACTTATCCAGATAAAAACAGAGAGCAGACCCTTTACCTGTTTCATGTTCCTACCGAACGGAAAGTGATACTCGGAAAATTTTCTGCACCCGATTTGTATAAAGGCGAATGGCGATGTGACCTTCATCCCCGTATGAATCAGCAGGGTACTCATGTTTTCTTTGATTCTACACATGAGGGAAAAGGTAGGCAAATGTATAGCCTGGACATTCGTGAAATTTTGAAAAGCAAAAAATGAAACAATTGAAATTTTGTTTTAACCCTGAAAAAAGTATCAAACAAAAAAAACAATACATACGATGAAATCAATTCCTAAAAAGATCCTTGTTATTTTCTTTGCCTCGGTTTTTTCAATAGCCAGTGCACAAAAGGCGAACGAGCAGCGCCCCAACATTTTATTTCTCCTAAGTGATGATCATAGTGTGCCTTTTCTGGGTGCCTATGGATATCCTATTCACACGCCTGCAATGGATCAATTGGCAAAAGGAGGTGTATTGTTTGATAGAGCATTCACTACCGCTCCACAATGCGTTCCTTCAAGAGCATCATTGATGACTGGCCGCTCGCCTGTAGCCATACAGATGACACGATTTAATGCGCCACTACCCAAGCAATACGTTACGCTACCAGCGGTGTTGAAGAAAGGCGGATACTACACCGGAGTATGTAAACGATATTATCACTTAGACGGTCCGTATCATAAGTATGATACAATTAATCAACGAATTCTGGATAAGTACAGCCTTCGTACATTTAAAAATGCTTTCGATTTTGTTCAAGTTGGTGGAGATCATAAAACGACACCTGATGTAGTGAATGAATACTTTAATAAAGCGCCAAAAGATAAACCGTTTTTCCTTTGGGTCAATTTCAGTGATCCACATCATGCATGGGATAAGGATGCTATCGAGAAACCACTCGACCCAAAGACTTTGCCACTCCCTGATTATTTGCCCGACTACCCAGGCATGCGTCAGGCCGTGGCTGATCATTGCGGTGAGATTATAAGGATGGATGAGGAAGTAAAATGGATTTTGGAGATTCTTGAGAAGCGTGGCTTATCCAAAAACACGATTATTATTTTTATGGGCGATAATGGAATGGCTTTTCCAAGCGGCAAAGGATCGTTGCATGATCCTGGATTAAATGTTCCGTTAATCATCAAAGGCCCCTCCCACTTGGTCAAGTCTGCCCGCACTTCATCTCTATTTTCTGGTGAAGATTTGGCACCTACACTTATCGATATGGCCGGATTGAAAGTACCGGAGGAAATGACGGGCATTAGTTTCAAGAAGAGTTTACAGGGCGAAAAGTTTGACGAGCGAGAGTACATTTTTGCTGAGCGAGGGCCTCACTCAAGTGCCACCTATACTGCCAATGTCCCCTCCAGCGGAGTGGACTATGCGAGATGTGTACGCTCAGAGAAGTATAAACTGATATATAACATAACACCCTTTCAACGGTATTCCCCGGTGGATAGTGGAAACGATCCGTATTGGAAAGAGATTGAAGAGGCAAATAGAAACGGTACACTTGAGAAGAAATTTCAGGATGCTTATTTTCAATTTCCTCGCCCTGTCTATGAACTGTACGATCTCGAGAAAGACCCTGCCGAGTTAAACAACCTGGCCGACAATCCTATGTATACCGCAACCTTTAATAAACTTCAGGCTGCGCTGCTCGAAAAGATGGTAGTAGATGGAGACTATGTTGCATTACCCCGCGAGAGACTTGAGCAAGGGACTATCATATTGGATAAGTAGTGATAAGTAATAAAGAATAGGGTATCTCGATTATTGATCGGATACTTTATTTGTCGATAAAAGTACATTTTCTTTTTGACTGCCCTGGTATTCTAAACGTCACTAAATGAAATTCAAGATTGATCATCTCTGCATAAAATTATGGTGTTATGTATTCATTTGTTTCGGTGTGTTATCCGGCTGTGACGATAAATCCCCAAAATTAGAAAGCGAATTAATCTCCATTACATTTTCAAAGACAAGGGGTGGTATAACATCGTTAGCGGCAAACGATGTTGAATATATCTCAAGCGATACCGTGGATAATTCACTTTTTGCTCTGCGTTTTCGTGATGAAAAGGGGACACCAATAGAAGTTAAGGCATCGATGGCCGAGGAATTTTTATTCTCATCCTCTACCCAGAGTAGCGGTCAACAAATAAAAATGCAATTCAATAGTATCAACGGTTTGGATTGTAACGCAGAAGTAATCGCTACACTTGGCATTAAGGGAGTTACCTTCGAGATGAGCTTCGATAATCAAACCGATTATATTATTGATCATATTGATTTTCCAATTCTTCCCTTAGCGAATGGATTAGGCCCCGATGAAAACACGTCCGTTTTTACTACCTATATGGAGGGTGCAGTAACCGAAGGAAAAAACCTAAAAGGAAAATACTATTCTAAACCCGTTGAATTCCCAATGTCGGGTTGGGGAAGTCATAGTTTCCCAGGCTTGCAATCCAATCAATACATGGCGTGGTTTAAAGGAAAAAGTGGCTTGTACATGGGTGCGCATGACCCACAGTACACCACCAAAGCTATGGATGTGTACGCACGTGGGAATGATAAATTCCAAATGAATGTGCGGGTCTTTCCGGGTGGACTTGGAAAGGGAAAATTTGATTTGGGATATCCAACGGTTATCGCACCAATAAAAGGCGACTGGCATGCTGCTGCCGATGTGTATCGTAGTTGGTTTGATGAAACAAAAAAGAATGGCAAAAAGCTTTTTGAAAACCCGATGAAGCCACAGTGGATGGACGAATCACCCATTGTAATTACCTATCCAGTGCGCGGAATAAAAGACACGGGTGATATGAGCCCAAATGAATACTTTCCTTACACCAATGCGCTTCCATACATTGATAGCCTTGCATCGAAGTTGGATAGCAAGTTGTTGGTTTTGCTTATGCACTGGGAAGGCACAGCTCCGTGGGCGCCTCCTTATGTGTGGCCCCCGTATGGAGGTGAGAAAATGTTGGCTGAATTTAGAGACGCATTGCACGCACGCGGCCACACGTTGGGCCTGTATGCAAGTGGAACGGGCTACACTGTAAGAAGTAATACCGATACTACATACAACCAGAGGGAAGAGTTTGAAACTAAAAACATCAAAAGAATAGTAACGGTAGCACCCGATGGGCAAATGGCTACCAACGGAATTTGTGTTGGCCCAAAAGCCCAGCGCGAAGGGTTTGATATGTGTCCAGCCAATCCGTTTGTAAAGGAAGTAGTGCTTGATCAAATAAAAAAGATGACTGATTTTGGTATTGATTACATTCAATACTTCGATCAGAATACGGGTGGCGCATGTTACTTCTGTTATAGTAAAGATCATGGCCATCCACCGGCACCCGGTGCGTGGCAGACGGAAACAATGCAGTCGATTTTTAAAGAGGCTACGCAATATGTAAATGATAGAGGAAGTAAAACAATTATTGGCTGCGAGCATGGTGCGGCCGAACCCTTTGTGGATAAGCTGCTTTTTAACGACTTGCGATTCAACATTGCTTATACAAAAGGATTACCCGTTCCTGCGTATGCCTACATGTTTCATGAATACCTACATAATTTTATGGGCAATCAGGTACATACCAAATCACGTATCGACCACGCACTATCTCCGCAGCATTTACAACTTCGAACGGCCTACGCATTCACATCGGGCGATGCACTGACGGGTGTTTTAGCAGGTAAAGGAAAATTGAACTGGGGCTGGTGCGATGATTGGAATGCACCCGGTCTGGACCAAGAAGCCGAACTTACGCTGATGAAGAATTTGAATGCCATGCGCAAAGGTATTGCCAAACCATTTTTACTTTATGGCCGAATGCTTTCGCCCGACCCCATCATTGAGGTGAACCAAACAACGCTCCATTTAAAAATATTGAACCCCGTTTCACAACCATCAGTACTTACCAGCAAATGGCAAGACACTTCGGGAAATCAAGCGCAAGTATTTGCCAACTACACCACAGAAGATCAGGTGGTGAAGGTGCAAAGTGTTCTAAAGAAAAAGCAGAAGTTTACATTGTTTAAAGGAATAGGAAGAGCAGAAACTATCGAGTCAGATGCGGAAGGTCTATACACGGTGAAAGTGCCAGCGTTAAATGCAGCTTTAATCGTGTATGAAAAATAATCTACGCATGAAATACACACTTATTTACTTTTTGTCGGGACTTTTGATTTTCGTTGCCATTGGATGTGAGAATAAAAATAGTGTTGTATCAATTTCGCAAACGGGTAAACCGAATTCATTTCTCTTACCTTATTTGGAATCCAATATTCCAAATGTGGATCGGGCTTGGCGCATTGCTATGGGAGATTATACCACTAATATTATTCCCTGGGGATCGGCATACAGTGGTGGCGATGTAAAGTTCAGCGACTCATACCTGCAAGACAAAGAGGCAATGGTAGTAACGGCAGGCTTAGATTATGGTGTTTTTTCAAGTGATGGCATCATCGCCATTTGGGACGGTATGGGTTTGATTAACCCACAGGTTTCGCGCAATAACTTGCTGGCTTCATTAAGTTTTAAGAATGATAGAGTAAGAGTAGGCGGCAGGTATTGGGATCCGATTGTTTGGGTTGTTGGCGCATGGGATTATTATCTGCAAACAGGAGATTCTACTATCCTTCCGCTGGCATTTGAAGCCATAACCAACACCATTGATGATTGTGAAAAAAATGAATTTGATTCTACCTCCAACCTATTTTACGGGCTTGCTTTTTGGGCCGATGGCATCTCCAGCTACCCAGACGCCTGGGCAAAAGCGTTGACCGGAAAAGCG
>CAYNKN010000002.1:0-12616 GCA_964397805.1 uncultured Chryseolinea sp.
ATAACTTATAACAGCGCGCAAAGGACGGCAGGTTTGCATCTTCATAACTCGTAGTGCGAATGTTCGTAGCCAAGAGTATGAACTCTCCATTCGTGCTTGACGATGCATACAGATTATAGTAACTAATGTCGTTACCACATTCACCTTCTGCGCGTTCCCAAGTTATGGTATTTGAAAACACATTGTTTCCACATGTTTCCTCAGAGGTTACATAATCTTCACAACTCACAGGCTGATCGGGTATGGGTGCCATCGGCTTGCACGGGGGAATGGTATCGCCCGGCTGGGCACAGATAATCTGTGAGAAGTTCTTTAACGGCTGGGCTATGGCCGGATTGCCATACCCACCGCGGGTTTGAACGCGGTAACAGTATACTTCATTATCTACCAAATTTGTATTGTTCCATTGGCCTCGATCGATATAGTTAAATCCGCCACTCAATACATCTACACTATCGATCAACACCAGATCAGCTTCTACTGCTCCTTCCGAACCTCGGTAAATTAAATGCCGGCTCGGAAAGGTTTGAATCTGATTAGACCATGGAACAAACGCGCTCCAACTAAGCGATATCTGCCCTACTTCTGAGTCTGTCTCTAAGCGAACCGAGGAGGCCGAAGCCGAACTGCCTAAAAACGCATTGCCATTGCTGGGCGAGTAGGCCGCAATACTATAATTATAAACCTCGGAGTCTGTATTGGGGCCTAAATCTAAAAATGTGGTGTCACCATTTACCGTACCCACCAGCGTTGAGTCCGAACCACGAGCAAAGCCCAGCGCCCGATAAATATCATACCGATAAGGAGAAGGAAACTGCGTTGTGTTGGCTTCGAAAGGTGCTCGCCAGCTAATACGGATTTCACCATCCACCAAGCTTGTTCGCTCTACAGTAACATGCGTAATAACGGGCACATCAGCCAAAATAGGATCCAAACAAATATCTTCCGATACATAACTCTCACCGCCACGAGGTAATGGGAAAACGGCTACCAAGCGATAACAGTAACGCGCGCCAGGTGCCAAACCCTTACCATTGTTGGTATCGGTGTACGTTGTTATAGGAACATCGCTTGCGTTCTTTACCGGGCGGGTATCAATTAGCTCATACCCCAGGTACTCGGGCATACCTGTCTCGCAATTAGAAGGGGTAAACATAATGCCATCTACCTTCCGCCATATTTGTATCGTTTGGGCATTCTGGCAAAAGTAGGGATCCCAGGTAAGGTTGGCTTGCCGCGTAGCTAAATCCAGTTGGGCATTATCCCACTCGGGTGCAGGGCCTACTACCGTAATATTCCATGTTTTAAAAGTTACCAGCCGAGGTCCCGTAGGGGGATTATCGGTGATCTTAAACACTACCTGATAAGGTTGATTTTTTACATGGATGCACTCCGTATTCCAAGTAAGTTGGGTTTGCGCTGGGGGTGAAGAGGGACGGTAATCGTTTACTCCGGGAACGGGGCTATATACCGCAGGTGACTGGGAAGCTGGAAAGTTAAATATCTCTGAAAACGCTTCAATCTTTACCGCGTGGTTATCCGGATCAATACCAAAAATGGTTACATCTAGTACCGTACCCGCTACAATACACGTATCGGCTGGTATAATTAAATCAGGGCGATCGTTATTACAATCTTCTACCAAAATCTGCATGTCGCGCCTAACATAACCTAACTGGTACCAAACTCCATTTACCTTGCGCCATTCAATAATGTGAAAGGCTATATTATACTCCCCGCGAGAGCCTGGTGAATCCCACGTTATCGTGCCTGTTACCGGGTCGATAGAAAAAGTAGGTGGACCTGTGCCATTCTCATTGCCCGTATTAAAATTGGTATAAAACTTTGGATCGTTTGGAGCGCGGTAGTTCAATACCTCCGTGTTGCGATCTCGGAACGGAACAACCATGGCATAGGAAATACTATCTCCATCCAGATCAAAAGCGCCCGGATTATGTGACCACGCAACGCCTGTACAAGCTTGATCAATAGGTGGAACCAATAACTGAGGAGTGCTACTGCAACCTAAAAATGGATCAATCTTTATCACCGATTCTAAGTAGAAGGTTGTGTTAATAGAAGCATCCATATTAACAACACCTTCATTTCTATTAGGCTCGCGGTAGCTTACTGTATATGTTCCGGGACCCGAATACGTATAAAGTGTAGTGAAGGAGGCTGTAGCAACAAAACCAGAGGGGTCTAAATCTGTACGAATGGTATTAGGTGTTTCTGGAACGAGTATGGTGGGTGAACCATCTCCAAAATTTAAGATATCTTGCTCTCCGCCAAAGAGTACGGTAGTGCCTCGGGTATTGGTGTACACCGTAATAGTTATTCTAAACGTAAGACTATTACAATTAACACGCTCTATAACAATCTCGCCCGCGCGTAAGTGTGTGGCATAGCTACTGATTGAGCTAGCCAAGACAAGTAAAAACCCCGATAAAAACCCGCCTATCTTAAAATATCTCAACATGTTTTCTCCTAAAGCTCAAAACTTCAACACAAACGATCGTCAATAGGTTTACAATATATAACCTTTAAAGTTTTGTAAAAACCTGGAATAAGCAACGGAAATAGCCTGAGCTAGGCTGAATTTAAAGTCTAAATACAGAATTTTGTTATTCGGTAAAGATCACTTCACGAGGTGTACCCATCCCTTGATTGTTTGTGTGCGTTTGGTGGGGTCTACTAAATCGAAGGTTACTTCAGCTACATAGTAATACACGCCTGTCGTTAATTCTCCCCCGCTGTTATCCCGGCCGTTCCAGTCGATATAGATTGATCGCTCACCTCCAGAAGTATACGTATACACTTCTAGTCCCCACCGGTTGTATACCCGAAAGTTTACCCGTTGTACAAACCGGGCACACTTAATCTTGTTGATCGCTGGAGTGATACATTGCTGCTCTTCGCCTGTCTCACCAATTATTTCTCGGTTGCTATAAGCGCTGAATAAATCATTGCACTGATCTCCATTCGGTGAAAATACATTCGGTAACTCGTAATACGGACAGTTATCAAAACAGATCGCATCACTTAACTCACTCTCATTACCCGAGCGATCAACAGCCGATAACTTATAACAGCGCGCAAAAGACGGTAGGTTTTCATCTTCATAAGTCGTAGTGCGAATGTTCGTAGCCAAGAGTATGAACTCTCCATTCGTGGAGGATGCTGCATACAGATTATAGTAACTAATGTCGTTACCACATTCACCTTCTGCGCGTTCCCAAGTTATGGTATTTGAAAACACATTGTTTCCACATGTTTCCTCAGAGGTTACATAATCTTCACAACTCACAGGCTGATCGGGTATGGGTGCCATCGGCTTGCACGGGGGAATGGTATCGCCCGGCTGGGCACAGATAATCTGTGAGAAGTTCTTTAACGGCTGGGCTATGGCCGGATTGCCATACCCACCGCGGGTTTGAACGCGGTAACAGTATACTTCATTATCTACCAAATTTGTATTGTTCCATTGGCCTCGATCGATATAGTTAAATCCGCCACTCAATACATCTACACTATCGATCAACACCAGATCAGCTTCTACTGCTCCTTCCGAACCTCGGTAAATTAAATGCCGGCTCGGAAAGGTTTGAATCTGATTAGACCATGGAACAAACGCGCTCCAACTAAGCGATATCTGCCCTACTTCTGAGTCTGTCTCTAAGCGAACCGAGGAGGCCGAAGCCGAACTGCCTAAAAACGCATTGCCATTGCTGGGCGAGTAGGCCGCAATACTATAATTATAAACCTCGGAGTCTGTATTGGGGCCTAAATCTAAAAATGTGGTGTCACCATTTACCGTACCCACCAGCGTTGAGTCCGAACCACGAGCAAAGCCCAGCGCCCGATAAATATCATACCGATAAGGAGAAGGAAACTGCGTTGTGTTGGCTTCGAAAGGTGCTCGCCAGCTAATACGGATTTCACCATCCACCAAGCTTGTTCGCTCTACAGTAACATGCGTAATAACGGGCACATCAGCCAAAATAGGATCCAAACAAATATCTTCCGATACATAACTCTCACCGCCACGAGGTAATGGGAAAACGGCTACCAAGCGATAACAGTAACGCGCGCCAGGTGCCAAACCCTTACCATTGTTGGTATCGGTGTACGTTGTTATAGGAACATCGCTTGCGTTCTTTACCGGGCGGGTATCAATTAGCTCATACCCCAGGTACTCGGGCATACCTGTCTCGCAATTAGAAGGGGTAAACATAATGCCATCTACCTTCCGCCATATTTGTATCGTTTGGGCATTCTGGCAAAAGTAGGGATCCCAGGTAAGGTTGGCTTGCCGCGTAGCTAAATCCAGTTGGGCATTATCCCACTCGGGTGCAGGGCCTACTACCGTAATATTCCATGTTTTAAAAGTTACCAGCCGAGGTCCCGTAGGGGGATTATCGGTGATCTTAAACACTACCTGATAAGGTTGATTTTTTACATGGATGCACTCCGTATTCCAAGTAAGTTGGGTTTGCGCTGGGGGTGAAGAGGGACGGTAATCGTTTACTCCGGGAACGGGGCTATATACCGCAGGTGACTGGGAAGCTGGAAAGTTAAATATCTCTGAAAACGCTTCAATCTTTACCGCGTGGTTATCCGGATCAATACCAAAAATGGTTACATCTAGTACCGTACCCGCTACAATACACGTATCGGCTGGTATAATTAAATCAGGGCGATCGTTATTACAATCTTCTACCAAAATCTGCATGTCGCGCCTAACATAACCTAACTGGTACCAAACTCCATTTACCTTGCGCCATTCAATAATGTGAAAGGCTATATTATACTCCCCGCGAGAGCCTGGTGAATCCCACGTTATCGTGCCTGTTACCGGGTCGATAGAAAAAGTAGGTGGACCTGTGCCATTCTCATTGCCCGTATTAAAATTGGTATAAAACTTTGGATCGTTTGGAGCGCGGTAGTTCAATACCTCCGTGTTGCGATCTCGGAACGGAACAACCATGGCATAGGAAATACTATCTCCATCCAGATCAAAAGCGCCCGGATTATGTGACCACGCAACGCCTGTACAAGCTTGATCAATAGGTGGAACCAATAACTGAGGAGTGCTACTGCAACCTAAAAATGGATCAATCTTTATCACCGATTCGAGGTAGAAGGTTGTAAAAAAAGAGGCATCCATATTAACAACACCTCCATTCCTATTAAACTCGCGGTAGCTTATGGTATAGGTTCCTGGCCCCGAAAATGTATAAACGGTATCCCATTCGGCATAAGCGACAGATCCAGAGGGATCTAAATCTGTACGAATAGTATTGGGAACTTCTTCAAACCAAACGGTGGGCGAACCGTCTCCAAAATTGAAAACATTTTGCTCTCCGCCAAAAAGAACAGACGTGTTTTCGGTATTCGTGTATACTTTAATGGTTATTCTAAATGTGAGGCTATTACAATTGAGACGCTCTATAATTATCTCGCCCGCGCGTAAGTGCGAAGCAAAGCTGCCGGTAGCACTGGCCAACAACAAAAGCAAGATAATAGCAAAACACATTTTAAAAGGACTGTGCGAATGATTATGAAGATTCGCTTCAGGTATCGGTTGACATCGTTTATGAATTGCATTTTGCATCATATTGCAAATAACGACACTATCTTTAAAGTAAGTATTCGAAATGCGGTAAATTAGCCAAGTTAACTATTGAAAAGTTTTAGGATGCGGTAATCATAACCTATGTTCTTTGATTTAAATCATTGCAAATACTTTTATAGTTTGATATTTTTAATAACTTCGCCACCACCTAAACAAACCCTGTACAATTTTTTTACATGACCTCGAATGCTCAGGCCACGAAGTCAACGCTCCTGAAACGTGAGCTTGAACTTCAACGACTTATCCGGCAAATGAAATTTGATCAACTTCACCAGAGCCCGGTATACAAAAAAATGGAAGAAGAACTCACCGCCATTAAAAATCAACTTCAGGAAAGTCCAATCGATACGCCTCGCTAACCTGCGTTCAGTGTTTACAACTCCCTGCCTGTTTGCCACTCACCCTAAATAACCTATGCGTGTTCTGCAAGAAATTCCACACCCTGATTGTAAAATCACTATTTTTTCTTGGAACAATCGTTACCTCATAAAAGTGGAACAAGGGCCATTCGAGCAAACTTATAAACTTCATGAAACTGACGTTACCAGCGAAAATGAGCTCTATAAAATTATCGATACTCAATTTATTGAAGAGGCCTTAGCGCGCTTCGTGGGAATGGCAGAAACACTACAAAGCGCAGTGCACCGCGCTTAAAGTCAACGCAATTTCGCAGCTATGGCGGAAATTGCTTTACTTTGCATCCCCCATGGAAGTAGTCGAAAAGAAAAATAAAAATAAGAAGTATAAACCCATTTTGGATGGGATTCCGGATTGGCCTGTTTACCAACTAAGCAAAAACCGCAAAGAATTTATCGAAGAAGTCGCTCAAAAATCTTTTGCGCGCATTAAACAAATACGTCCCACCCCCAAGCAATTAATCGATGAGTTAGAAGCTACCGTTTATCGCGAGCAACAACGCATGAAACGTAATCGATGGCGAGTAGACGCAGCAGATGAACCTCATTTTTGGGCAGGCATAAAAGAAGAACTGGTTGCACTTACCGGAAAACCTGTAGAAGAAGTATCAGCAAAAGCTGATGACTTGATTTATAAAATTGTATTGCGGTACGCCAACGAAATTGCTGGTAATTTTCGCCCTAACTCGTATCGCCTCACACGCGAGATTGTTAAGTTTGGATTCTCGCGTTTGTTAAATGGCGCACGTGTTAAAAAGTTCGGAGCTTTTTTTCGAAGTCAGTATACGTTGCGCGATAAAATTCAGATTGTGGGCAAGGCTAAACAACTACGAAATCTGGCCAGAAAAGGAACAGTAGTTATGGTGCCAACTCACTTCAGCAACTTAGATTCTATTCTTATTGGCTGGGTTATTCATTCGTTAGGCTTGCCGGCATTTATTTATGGTGCTGGTCTTAATCTGTTCAACATAAAAATCTTCGCTTACTTTATGAATAGCCTCGGGGCGTTTAAAGTAGACCGTAGAAAAAAGAATATCCCGTATTTAGAAACACTTAAAATTTACTCTACACTGGCGATTCAAAAAGGTGCGCATACCTTATTTTTTCCAGGAGGCACTCGGTCGCGCTCCGGTATGTTAGAGAAAAATCTGAAACTGGGTTTATTAAGTTCTACCATTGAAGCACAACGCAACCTGTATTTAGAAACTCCGGAAGGTGAAGAAGTTCGTAAAATTTTTATCGTTCCGGTAACGCTAAACTATCATTTTGTTTTAGAGGCACCCGACTTGATTGATGATTACTTATCCTCTAAAGGACAGGATCGGTACTTACCAGAGCAAGACAAATATGGCAGTTGGCAGTTGTTGCAATTTCTATTTAAGTTTTTTACCAAGGGTTCTAATATCTCTGTATCAATTGGTGCCGGGCTTGATATAATGGGAAACTATGTAGATGATGACGGCCATAGTTTAGATTCACAGGGAAGAATGATTCATACCCGTGATTACTTTGTTTCAGGCGGTGACATTACCATCGATAAGCAACGCGAAGACGAGTATACGCGCATGCTTAGCCAGAAGATCGTAGAAGAGTACCACCGCATTAACCGCGCTTTTGCCAGCCATTTAGTAGCCTATGTGGCTTTCGAAATGTGGCAGAAAAAACATCCAAAATTAGATCTCTTTGGTTTTTTACGCCTTCCAGAGGAAGATCAGGTATTAACCTATCCTGAATTTCGTGCAGCTTGTAAACGCGTTCGTAAGCAGATTTACAAACTAAAGGAAGAAGGAAAAATAAACCATGCCACGCACTTAAAGGGTAAGATCGATCTGATTATTCGGCATGGTTTAGAAAATGTTGGAATTTTCCATTTGAAGCGTCCTTTACTCATTAACAAAGAAGGAAATATCATCACACAAGATCTGAGTACTTTATACTACTACCACAATCGATTGGCCGGCTATGAGCTCGAAAAGTTTATCTGAAGATAAGCCTATAGCGGTTATTGGTGCGGGTAACTTTGGTAGTGCCATCGCCAACATTTTAGCGCACCATAGAAAGGTACTTCTCTACGCACGCGATGAAAAAGTAGTTCAACACATCCTTGAAAAACGAGAAAACCGAGGTCATAAAATATTAGCCAACGTAGAGCCTACTAGCAATCTGGCATCCATTGCTCAAACGTGCGATATCATTTTTCCAATCGTTCCATCTCAGCATTTCAGAACGCTTATAAAACAACTCTCCCCCTACCTGCATCCATATCATATTTTAATTCATGGAACAAAAGGCTTCGACTTAAAATTACCCGAGGGTGAAACACTAGCCGCAACTACTAAACTAGATCGCAGCATGGTAAAAACTATGAGCGAAGTTATCCGTGAAGAAAGTGTTGTTGTACGTGTAGGTTGTTTAGCAGGCCCCAATTTGTCGAGAGAATTAGAGGCCGGACAACCCGCAGCAACGGTTATTGCTAGTCAGTTCAATGAAGTTATATCGTTGGGTATGCGCTTGCTTCGAAATGAGCGCTTTCAGGTGTATGGCAATAATGATTTAGTGGGTGTAGAACTGGCCGGAGTACTTAAAAATGTTATTGCTATTGCATCGGGTGCGTTGAGCGGTATGGGATATGGTGAAAATGCAAAAGGGTTACTAATAAGTAGAGGCATGGTAGAAATGGTTTACATCGGTCGCGCATTAGGAGGAAACACTAAAGCATTTTTAGGCATTGCCGGAGTAGGCGATTTAGTAACTACATGCAATAGTTCTCTTAGTAGAAATTTCAGTGTTGGTTACCGTTTGGCAAAAGGTGAAACCCTTCAGCAAATTATAGCGAGTACGGATGAAATTGCAGAAGGTATTAATACCGTTCAAATTTTGAAAAAGTGTGCCGACAACTATAAGGTAAGAGCACCTATTACCAATACATTATACCAAGTATTGTTCGAGGACATGACCATTAAACAAGCGTTAGAGTACCTGATGCGCTATCCACTTAATGTGGACATTGACTTCCTTTAATAGTGACTCACCTAGCTTAATATTTCTACTACATTATTCTTTATTTTTTCGGCCAGTTCATCGGTGGGTAAATCATTATTATCTCTACCAAAAGGATCTTCAATTTCTTCTGCAATAAGTTCTACACTTAATAACACGAAAGAAATTAGTAACACGGCAGGTATCGTTACGTATGCAAATGTGGTGATTAGACCAAACGGCAATGTAATAATGTAAATGGAAATAAATTTCTTGATGTACATTGAATACGAGTACGGAATAGGTGTTGCCTTAATACGTTCGCAAGCTCCCAAAAAATCTACGAAGTCTTTAAGTTCTTTATCCAAATTAATAAGTTGGTCTCCCGTTAAGTGGCCATGTTTGTGAAGGTCATTCACTCGTTGATATAGGTAAGATGATATTTTCACTGGCTTGTGATCGACATCTTTTAATGAATTAATAAAGTCTGGATGAGCTTCTTGCATTTCACTTAACAAAACACCTTTTCGTAAATGCTCCTTCATGGCATACACGAAATTGGGTATCATCATGGAGAACCATAGGCGGGATTCTCGGTCATTGTGATCTAAATACGCATTTAGCTTTAGGGATAGATTTCGGGTACTATTAACCATTCCTCCCCACAGTTTTCTTCCTTCCCACCATCGATCATACGATGAGTTAATCCGGAATACCAAAAACAAACCCAGCACTATACCCAGTAAGGAGTGAACGGATGTAGCACCTTGAACTTTGCTGATTTCAAGATTAAAATGATCTAACACGAAGTAGCAGATAGCTGAAGTAAACACACCCATAAAAATTAATACAGGCGACAAGGTCAATACTACATGGCGGCTATACGCGTGAAATATGAGGCCAGTCCATGACTTCGGGTTATACTTGACCATAAAAATAATTTTGCCGGCAAATACGCGATTAGGAAAAAGATTAACAAGCCGGAAACTACTTCCAAAAAAATATAGACATCTAGACAACTACTTTAAACAGTTTCCGTGTACGGTATTAGAATGATATCATTTTAATATCATATATTTATCTTTGACTTAACCACTATACTTATGACCCACGAAAAAGACTACACTCCCCTATCAGGCTATGCCATGGCTGGAATTATACTTCTCTTGCTACTCGCTGGTATAGCAGGCCTTTTCATGTTACGCATGCCTATCTTTGCCTTACCGGTTGTGCTCGGAATTGTTTTACTACCCGGTTTCTTTTTTGTGAATCCAAATGGATCAATGGTGTTGGTACTTTTTGGGGATTATAAGGGCACAGTAAAAAAGAATGGTTTCTTTTGGGTGAACCCGCTTTTTAGCAAAAAGTCAGTCTCGTTGCGTGCGCGAAATTTTGATAGCGAAAAAATAAAAGTGAACGATAAAGTAGGTAACCCTATACAGATTGGAGTAATCCTTGTGTGGCAAGTGCGCGATACTTTTAAGGCTGCGTTTGAGGTAGATAACTATGAAAATTTTGTGCGCATTCAAAGCGACTCGGCTGTACGAAAATTAGCAGGTATGTATCCATACGATAACTTTGATGATGATTCGGAGATAACGTTACGCTCAGGTTTCGATGAAGTTAATAGTGCGCTGGAAGAAACACTAAAAAATAGATTGGATATTGCTGGCATACATGTTATTGAAGCACGCATTGGTTACTTGGCTTACGCACCAGAAATTGCCAGCGCCATGTTACGTAGACAACAAGCTACCGCCATTGTTGCTGCCCGACATAAAATTGTTGAGGGTGCCGTTAGTATGGTGCAAATGGCGCTACAACAACTAGCCAAAGAAAATATTATTGAGTTGGATGAAGAGCGCAAAGCATCGATGGTTAGCAACTTAATGGTAGTACTTTGTGCCGATAAAGATGTTAGCCCAGTGGTTAATACAGGCACGCTTCATCACTAATAGTAAGGCATGGCGCAAAAAAAACCTTTTGTTTTACGGCTAAGTCCAGAAATTTTAAAAGCTGTTGAAAAATGGGCTGCTGATGAATTTAGGAGTACAAATGGTCAATTTGAATGGATTGTGAGCAAAGCACTCAAAGAATCCGGCTATTTAAAAGCAAAAGGTAAATCAGAATAAAATAGGGTGTAGAATTAACTGTTAACTTGCACCCATTATCACAATCACCAATTCTATAGGTGCCTTTGCCTATGAAAAACGTAGTTATCATTCCTATTTTTCTCCTACTCATTTTACTGCTCGCCTATACCTGTGGTAGTGCTCAGGATTTCCTAGTAACAACCAAAAGCGACACCCTCTATGGTGAATTAAAACCCATAAACTATGGAGCTGAAAAAAAGGTACAGATTACCGATAAGCAGAAGAAGAAAACGATAGTTTCTATGTTTCAGACAAAATCATTTTCGATTAAGAATGAAATTTATCAACCGGTGAAAGGGCCAACTGGTTATAGCTTTATGAAGCTTATCAAATCGGGTTACCTTAGTCTGTATGCGTTTCAACAACCCAACCAATCTACCTATGATTCCTACTACATTCTTAAAAAAGATGGTAAGGGTATGGAAGTCCCCAACCTTACGTTTAAGAAATCGATGATATCATTTCTGGAAGACTGTAGTGAAGTTACCGATAAAATTGAACGAGGTGACTTAGGTAAGCGAGAACTTATCGATATTATCGATGATTATAATATATGCATAACCACCAAATCCAGTATCGCTACATTACCGGTAGCAGAGAAAAAAACTGATGTTGATTCAAAAAAATTAACTGAATGGAATGAATTAGAAAAGCTAGTTAGTGATGCCTCTATAGAAAATAAAAGTACTGCCTTAGAAATGATTCAAGAAATTAAAAGTAAGATTAGTAAAGGCGAAAAAATTCCAAACTTTCTAATTAGCGGATTAAAATCCATGCTTACTCAAGAACCGCTCAAGGAAACGCTAGAGACTGCATTGGCAAGTTTAGAGTAATTCGTAAATAACTAGTCTAAAATTAAGAGCCTCGTCTTTTCAGACGAGGCTCTTTTGATTAACTACCTCATTGTTGACGCTGATTAACCTTCTTCCTCATCATCATCATCATCATCATCATCGTCATCCTCCTCCAACGTAGTTGCTTCCTTAACCGCAGAAGCTACTGAATTTAATGTACCCTTACGAGCATATACTCTAAAGAAATAGGTTGTCTCGGCTTCTAAACCTTCAACTGTTTCCGTTAACGTTGAAATCTCCTTTTTCTCATATCCTTCTACAAATGATTCAAATGTATTTGTAGTCGAAACATCCAATAAATAATTATCGGCACCGGTAACTGCGGCCCAAGAAGCCGTAAAACTTGTTGCTGTTATTTCAGTCGCATCAGCCAACGTTGGAGCTGATGGTGCTACTACACTAGGCTCATCATCATCTTTACAAGCAGAAAAAATTACTACTGAAGCAAACAACAGCATCAGACTACTGATTCTCAAATTTTTCATCATAACATAATTAAGTTGAACAATAATTCTCTAACGTAGCCTTAGACACCATCTTGTTTGCAAGGGTTGGAAAAATTACTAAAAAGTTATTTTT
>CAYNKN010000002.1:12626-35788 GCA_964397805.1 uncultured Chryseolinea sp.
CATTTTTATTTAACTTTGAAAAAATATAACGCTAGAGATACACGCAAGGGTAATTATTCGTTGTAAAAGGTTAATCAATAAAAAAATAACCTTATAGATTACCCCAATTTTTCTTTGTATCGTAGAAAATAGTGCCTTGTTCTACAGTTAATGGAGAATCTATATTATTCGTGTAAATCATACCCGTACCTAAACCTTGTGGAAGAGTTGTATTATAATTTGCAGTAAGCTGACAAATAGCATTCAATCCCACATTTGATTCCAATGCCGAGGTAATCCACCAACCTATCTGGTGTTTCTCTGCCAGGGTAATCCACTCATGTGTACCTGTTAAGCCACCATGCAGTGTAGGCTTCAAAACAATAAATGAAGGTTTCAATTGAAGTAATAGTTTTTCTTTCGCATCCGCAGAATCAACACCAATTAATTCTTCATCGAGTGCGATAGGTATGGGTGATGTACGGCAAAGTTCTTCCATGGAAGTATGCCCAGGTTTGATAGGCTGTTCAATAGAATGAATGTTGAATTTCTCTAACTGATGAAGCTTAACCATAGCATCATCTATCTTGAACGCACCATTTGCATCTAACCGAATAATTAAATCTTCACGAAAATAACGCTGGCGAATATAACACAGAACATCGCACTCGCGATCAAAATCTAATCCACCTACTTTCAATTTTATACAACGAAATCCAGAGGCTACTTTCTGTTGTATCTGGTGCATCATAAAATCCATATCACCCATCCAAATTAATCCATTGATAGAAATGGGTTGTTGTTCCATAAATGAATTTGGATAGATAATTCGTTTGCCTCCATGCAGCAAATCAAGCAACGCTGTTTCCAGAGCAAATGTAATAGATGGGAATCCAGCTGGAATAATTTTTTGCACCCTTGATAATAAGTATTGATCAAGCGGTAGTACCTCATTGATATTTTCTACCACTGTCTCAAGTACCTGTTCCAAATCAGGCCGATCGTCTATACTTAATTTAGGTAATGGCCCGCACTCTCCTATTCCCACACACTGTGGTTGATCGCTATCCCAAACGTTAATAAACCAAGATGTTTTATCGGGCATCAAACCCCTTGAGGTACGTGCTTTAAAACTGAAAATAAAATTCCTTTTTTCGATTGAAGCTTGTAGCATAGTATTCAATTCAAAACGAAAATACTCTTTTCGATTAACTTTGTGCTTTTATTAACCTTATGATTCCTTTAAGCGACTTTACGTATACCCTTCCAGAAAATCTAATCGCTCAATATCCGCTTCCGCAACGCGATTCGTCAAATTTGTTAGTTTACAATAAAGGTATACTCAAGCATGAGAAGTTCTCTTCGCTGGTTCATCATTTACCAGCGCATGCACTTTTAGTTTTCAATAATACCAAAGTAATTCCAGCACGCATTTTTTTTAAGAAAGAAACAGGGGCAACCATTGAAGTGTTTTTATTAGAGCCTATATCGCCCTCAGCTCTGCTCGTAGAAGCCATGCAAGCCAAGCGCGTATGCGTATGGAAATGTACGATTGGCAATTTAAAACGATGGCCAACCGGGCAAACTCTCACCCAATCAATTGGTGATAGTATGGTTACTGCCACACTAGTGAACCGTGAAGAAGGTACAGTTGAATGGCAATGGAATTCCGACCATACCTTTGCCGAAATAATCCAGTTAGCTGGGCAAACGCCCCTACCTCCGTATGTTCACCGAGAAGCCAGTGATACAGATCGCGAGCGATACCAAACTATTTATTCGCAAAACGATGGTGCCGTTGCCGCCCCAACGGCAGGGCTACACTTTACAGAAGAAGTTTTCAACTCGTTGGCTCAAAAAAATATACAAACCGATTTTATAACCCTCCATGTTAGTGCAGGTACATTTCAGCCAGTAAAAGTGGCCAATGCGCTACAGCATACCATGCATCATGAACAAGTTGTTATCAACAGAAGTACTATAGAAACACTTTTAAAGCACGCTGAAATCATTCCGGTAGGTACTACATCTATGCGCACACTGGAAAGTTTATATTGGTATGGTGTGAAATTAATCGAGCATGCTGATGCCGAGTTCGATATTTTGCAACAAGAACCTTATGCGCATCGAACAAATTATCCAACAAGCGAAGAAGCATTATATGCGATTCTAAAAAAGATGAATGCACTGGATACAGACACACTAACTGGCCAAACCTCCATTTACATTTTACCGGGCTATACCTTTAAAATGTGTCAGGGTCTTATCACAAACTTTCATCAACCCGGCTCCACACTAATGCTATTGGTTGCTGCATTTATAGGTCCTGCTTGGAAACAGGTTTACCAAGAAGCATTGGATAACCAGTATAGGTTTTTAAGTTACGGTGACAGCTCGCTGCTATTACCGTAACGTATAATCTACGAGAGCGCAACCTACTCGCCTACTAAATTTAAATCAACGATTTTTACCTCTACCCTTCTTCCCTCTTCTTTTGTTGAGCTTTGATCTTTTGTCGCGCCATAACCTTTCGCAATAATTCGTCTGCGAACAATACCTTTATGATTCATATAATCTAACACAGCGATAGCGCGTTTATTCGAAAGGTCACGGTTCATTTCTTCTGAACCTTCTGCGGATGCAAATCCCAAAATTTCAATACCCAGATCAGGACTCTTTCTTAACTCTGTCATGATAGCATCGAGTTGGGCATTGTATTGCGATTTCAACTCGCTTTTTCCCGCATCAAAATAAATCTTAGCGCTCTTGCTCAACACAGCCTTATCATAGCTTCCGGCTTTTTTAGCCACTGAGCTTTTTTGCTTTACTACTTCTTCATTAAACATAAAAGTTGGTAATGAGAAGATGGTCTTACCCTCTAAGATTTTCTTTTCAAATTTACTTTCATCACTTTCATCGTAGTAGTAGGTGCGTGTAGCAACCTCTAGTCGTGAGTTTTCTTTCTCATTAAAGTTTACCTGTTCAATGGGTTCACGCATTTGAATCAGATCCAATAAATAATCAACACCTTCTTTATCATTCGAAGCCATTAAATCGAGCATCATATCATACACATCGATATTGCCACCTTGCACTAGTTTGGCTTCGTGAGTTTTTCGCAGATCAGCCTTTACATCTTGATCGGTATCATAAAACGCATTTTTTACTTGCACCTCTTGCCCTACAACAACATCAAATTGCTTAATGGTTTTAAGGTTTATTAATTGATACAATTCATAAAAATAGGTTTGATTGGGAATGTTAATGTTAATGGTATACGGCAAGAAACCTTCTGACTCAATGACCATATCATAATTTTTTGCAGGAGGTAGAATCACCAAATACTTACCCGTAACTGGATCTGGATTATAAACAAAATCTAACTTTTTGTTCGTCTCATTATCGATTAGATAAATAGTAGTGGGCATCGGTTTGCCCGTTTCTGCATTCAGAATTTTTCCTTTGATCATAGTAAGCGGAATGTTCGCAGATTCGGCAGGCATATCGAGGTAATAAATATCTTGTCCGCCCATACCTCCTTTGCGA
Organism: uncultured Chryseolinea sp.; assembly: GCA_964397805.1. Taxonomy (GTDB): domain Bacteria; phylum Bacteroidota; class Bacteroidia; order Cytophagales; family Cyclobacteriaceae; genus Chryseolinea. The sequence goes on from CAYNKN010000002.1 coordinate 16,152, forward strand.
TCAGAAGAAAAATAAGCACGCGTGCCATCCGCAATTAAAGTAAAGTAATTATCGTTAGCGGTAGTGTTTACCGGATATCCCATATTTTCGGGCGAAGTCCACCGATCGTTTACCAAGCGCGATACAAAAATATCGCGACCTCCCATGGTATTGTGTCCATCGGAAGTGAAGAAAAGTGTTTTTTGATCGGGATGAATAAATGGTGCGTCTTCGTTTGCCTTGCTGTTTATTTCTGGTCCTAGATTAACAGGCTGGCTCCACGTTCCGTTGGCTTGTAATGAGGTGCGGTAGATATCTAAGCCACCAAAGCCACCAATTCTATCGCTGGCAAAGTAAATGGTTTTACCATCTGGCGTAATACTTCCGGTTGATTCCAAATACTTAGGTGTATTGATGTTGGGTGTTAGGAGTGTCGGTTTCGACCATGTATCACCCGCTTTGTTAATCTGAAACAAACCACCCGGATCCTGAGCTCCACCCATGAAAATCAACATTTTTTGACCGTCAGGTGAAAGACCAGCAGTACCTACGTTGTAATCGTGGGCAATCGGAATTACTTGGGGCTCAGACCATGTACCTGAGCTATTATACGAGATGTAAATTTCTTCAATAAACTTATCGCCAGTTCGTGTTTTACCGGTATTGGGGCGTAAGGCTGTAAAGGCCATAACACTCTCATCGGCAGAAACCACCGGGTTGTACTCAGTATACTTGGTATTTATAATTGAATTAAAGTGCGTGACTTTAAAATTACGAGGTACCGACATAAGCGCAATAGCTGTGTTACAGGCTTTTATCGCATCGTCTGCCATAGCAACGGCTTTCTTATCTGCTTTACTTAATTCCCTAAACTTGCTAAAATGCTCAATGGCTTTGGGCATATTTTCATCGCGATGATAAATCGATCCCAATTCGTAATAAAGTGTTGTTGGTAGATTTTTGCCATTCTTTAAAGCATACTCAAAATAAGGTATGGCTTTTAATTGATCTGCTAATTCGGGTGATCGCTGATAGCAAACTCCGGTTTTGTAATGAACCATTGGATCTTTTTCTCCAGCTTCTATCGCTTCAATGAATTTCGTTAGGGCGGCATCATAGTTTTTCACCCCAAAGTACCGCTCGGCTTCTGCTAACGATTTACTGCCCTGCGCTAAAAGCATGGGTATAGAGAAAAACATAACCGTGCAAAGTAAAATGGCCTTCTTCATGCGTATTTAAGTTTGGTGATCAAGTTAATTCAGCTAAGTGCCTTAATAGCAGCTTACTTTCAAATTCAATTATCGTCAAAACTACAAAGATTATGGGCGTTTTGAGCCTTGATGTAAGGTTGAAACATATATCAGCGATCTGTTAGGCCAAATTGATGCCACATAATTTTGAGCCTTCATTGCAAACGACACCAGCCGCAAGTGAAAACTTTGCACCATACCGTCCATAACTTTTATAGGAAAATCGCACGAATATCCTCAATTTTAAAGTATATCGTATTTTCTATGAAAGAACGATTACTCCGTTTGTTAGATGCCGAGCCCGGTGAAGGAACAAGAGTGGTGCTGCTACTCGCCATGAGTTTTTTTATGGGCGTGTTTCTGGCTACCATAACCGTAGCTTCACAAGCACTCTTCTTAGAACATTTTGATGAGGAGAATGATCTTCCACTAGCACTATTGATCTCCGGAGCTTTTGGTTTAGTCGCTACTATACTTTACAATTTTTTTCAAAATCGAATTTCCTACACCGCACTTGCTTCTAGTAGTTTACTCATTATTACTTTGTTAACCGTCTTTATCGAGTTTGGCGCAGGGTATTTTCTAGATCCTAAAACCATTTTCTTTCTTGGTTTCACACAAATACTTCCCTTCTCCTACATCATCTATCTCATTTTTTGGGGCGTATTTGCAAGACTCTTTAACCTTAGACAATCTAAAAGATTGGTGGGCACAGTAGATTTAGGTGCCATGTTCGCAGCGGCCTTTGCATTTTTCTCTATTCCTCAATTTTTAAAAATTCAGGGAATTCGCACTGAAGATCTTTACACCGTATCCCTTGTAGCAATTTTTGCTTTTCTAGCCATCTTCTTGTTTATGGCTATTCGATATTTCGGTCGATCAAGCAATTACGCCAAAGAGGTTAGACAATTTAAAAAGCTTGGCTTGAAAGATTTTATAGGCAATCGATACATTGTCTATATGTCCCTTTTTGTAATCGTTTCGGCTGTTGCGATCAGTTTTGTGGATTACACTTTTTTAACGGTAACTACCTTAAAAATGGACGACAATGAACTGGCTTCCTTTCTCAGTTACTTCGAGTTAACCGTAGTAGTTTTTGGATTGTTTTTCCAAACCTTTGCAACCGACAGGTTTATACGCGAATACGGAATGCGAATACCTATGCTGATAAACCCTTTACTAGTTGGACTCTTTACCATAGCCGCTATTATTTTAGGATTTGCTTTTGGATACTCCGTTACAGATGATCTTTTTATTGTATTCTTTTTAGTTATTGCCGTTAGCCGCTTGTTTGTAATTGCTTTACGCGAATCGCTTGATGAACCAGGTTTCAAACTTTATCTGCTTCCAATTGAAAGCAATATTCGCATTGATGTACAAACCAAAATTGAAGGAATTGTTATGGCTTTTGCCGGATTATTAGCCGGGGGACTTATTCTATTAATTACCAAAGTTCAATTCTTTAGTTTAATCTACATTACCATTTTTACTGCTCCGTTGCTGGTGCTTTGGGTTATTGTTACCAATAAAATGTATGGTAGCTACAAACAAACCTTACAAAACACATTGCTAAAAAATAAAGGAAAACGTTCGGCAGAAAAGGATTATACGCTCAATTCTGTTTTAGAAAAAGAAATAGCTGGTTCGGTAGATGAAAAAGTTATCTATGGATTAAAGTTGATGGAGAAATTAGAGCCTGCATTATTCGAGACAGCTATTGTGCGATTAGCCGAAAACTCTTCGCCTAAAGTGCGGCAATTTGCTAGTGAGAAAGCAGCCCTGTTAAACCTTGAACCAAGAACTGAAATACGCTCGCTGGCCGAGCAAGCAAAAAGCCAACTGGAAGATAGCGACCAACTCGGAATTGAGCCTGAGAAGTTGCTTAAAATCAGCAAGTCGGTTAAACAAGCTGATCGCATACTCGCTGCACGGCTCCTTCGTAAATCCATAGATACACGAACCATCTTTGTACTACTTGAACTCTTACGAGATGCCGACCCCAAGGTAAGGTACGAGGCACTTACTACGGCCCGAAAAGTAAAACGTCAGGAAGTTTGGCCTTTACTAATCGAGTTATTAGCTTCTCCTAATTACTGCCATCAAGCTGCGGCTGCATTAAAAGAAGCGGGAGAATCTGTATTGCCTATTCTGGAAGCCGCTTTTCATAAATCTGGTCAAAGCGATTTGGTGATGCTTCGAATCGTTCAAATTATGGGACGCATTGGTGGCAACTACGCACTGCAACTATTATGGCGAAAAGCAGATTACCCTGATAAGCGTATCGTTAAACAAATACTTTACTCATTACGATACATCAACTACCGGGCTACTGGCAGAGAGGCTCGTATGGTACACGATCTCTTAGAAGCAGAGATGAGTAAAACACTCTGGAATCTGGCAGCCACACATGAGCTACCCGATCAACCCGAATTTTCTTTTTTAAAAGAAGCATTACGCGAAGAAGTAAACGAAAACTACAATCAAATTACCCTACTCCTATCCATTTTGTACGATCCGCAATCGGTGCAATTAGTACGAAGTAATATTGAGTCGGGCGATCCAGATAACATCGCTTTCGCATTAGAGCTCATGGATATCTTTGTGGATCAAGAGATAAAGCCAAAACTGCTTCCTCTATTCGATAGTATTTCTATACCTGAGAAATTAAAAAAACTACAGGTTTACTTTCCACGCGAAACGTACAATACTATTCAGGTTATTAATTACATTTTAAACAGAGATTTCAATCTCAATAATCGCTGGACAAAAGCATGCGCTATTTATGCCTCCGCCTACCTTCCCGATTTCCGAATTAGTCGTGGCCTAGTAGCACAAATGTTTAATACGGATAAACTATTACAAGAAACAGCCGCATGGGTAATCTATAACAAAGACAGACAGGTATATCATACCATTGCTTCACGATTACCTTTAAAAGATAAAAAGTATATCGACTCGGCTATTGAAAACAATCGATTATTAGACGGACTAAATGACGGGTTCTATCTATGGGTTGAAAAAGTTATGTTTATGAAACAACTGGCACCATTCCAAAATATTCATGGAACACTTTTGTGCGATCTGGCTGATAAAATAACTCCGTTAGACATTTCGGCTAATCAAACAGTTCGCTTTCCTAACGATGAATTAGCAACGCCCGTATTTATTCTGGCTCATGGTCATGTGCATCTAAAGAATAACAGTACTTTAATTGCCACTTTAAACCGAGGCGATGTATTTGGTGAGTTTTTTCAAGAGGGAAATGTATTGCGCATTACCGAGCTAGAAGCAACCGAACGAAGCATCGTATTCGAAATTAATGTCATGGACTTTTACTTTGTTATGGCTAACCACCATGAAATGGTTCAAGACATCATCAAAAATATTTCTACCGAACGTGAACCTAACCTTACTCAACCTAACTACTAACCATGGCTTTTGATATTGATGTACTGATTGTTTTTGCTGACCGCGATAACGAAACCCATACTGATAACTCACTTGGTTGGGTGACTCAATTCAAGCGCTTTTTAGAACTCATGCTCCTGCAAGTGCTTGGCGAAAAACCGAATATTATGCTTAAATCGGAGCACGACAACCTTACAGCACCCGACATGCGTAATGCTGCGGTACTTGTTACAATTGTATCGAAAGATTTTATTGCCTCGGGTCAATGTCTTGATCATGTAGAAGCTTTTTTTAAAGGTCTTGAAAATCATCTTGAAAATAGAAGTAGGGTTTTTAAAGTATTTAAAGCACCACTTACTATAACCGAGCAACCGCCACGCCTCCGCGAATTGTTAGGATACGAAATGTATCAGCTCGATCCAGACTCCGGAGAGATTAAAGAATATACCGATTACTTTAGCAATGAAGCCGAGCGGCAGTATTGGATGAGCATGGTGGATTTAAGCTATGATATTTATGATAGTCTGTTATTTCTAAAAGGAAAGTCCATCGTAGCCGATAACAAAAGCATCTTTAAACGCAAAAGTATTTACCTGGCAGAAACAGGACACGATTTATTTGTTCAACGCAATATCATTAAGCGCGAATTACAACGCCATGGATATACGGTACTTCCTAATCAAACGCTGCCGGGAAATCTAAACGAGATTGAACGCACCGTACGAAAGGCTATGGAAGATTGTAGCATGTCCATACACCTTATTGGAAGTGCGTATGGAGAAATTCCTGAAGGCACTGATAAATCGGTAGTAGATATACAAAATAGAATAGCTGCCGAAAAAAGTCTGGAGACAAAAGGTAACAAAGAATTTTTTTCGCGACTCATCTGGATATCACCCAGCATTGTTTTAGCGAGTGAAAAACAGAAAGCATTTATTGAAAGCATTAAGCGTGATGTAGAAACACAAGAAGGAACAGAAATCTTACAAAATCCATTGGAAGATTTTAAAAACATTATGCGCGAAGAACTGGAAGAAGCCGGAGAAAAAAGAATTAGCGATAACGCTGATGGTCGCGCTATCTACCTGATGCATGATAAAGTTGATCATCAAGCCGTAAAACCTATTATCGAATGCTTGGAACAAGCTGGCTACAAAGTGCTCATGCCTACCTTTGAAGGCGAGTTATTGGTATTGCGAAAGAAACATATTGAGAACCTACGAAATCTGGATGGCGCCATTATTTATAAAGGAGTAGTAAATGAACAATGGGCGCGTATGAAGGCACTGGATTTATTAAAGGCACCAGGCTTTGGTCGTAAAAAACCCATTATTGCAAAAGCCTTAGTTTCACCTCCAGGGTCACTCACCAGTGTCGATTCTTTCAAAAACCAAAACCTGCGTGTCATTCAAAGTGATGTAAGCGGATCGATCGAGTCCATAAAATCATTCCTTCAAGAGTTTAAAAGTTAGCCATGCAAGAGGTTATTGATGAACAACGTATTGCTGAAAATCCCTTTCCCGGATTAAGGCCCTTTAAGATTGAAGAAAACCATCTTTTCTTTGGTCGCGAAGGACAAAGCGATGAAGTACTGCTAAAGCTTTCGAAAAATAGATTCGTAGGTATTATTGGTCCTTCCGGAAGTGGTAAATCATCGTTTATTTATTGCGGTGTATTACCTATTTTATATGGTGGTTTTCTTGCAGAAGCAAGCCCGAACTGGGAGGTAGTTGTTAGTAGACCCGGTGGCGGCCCTATCGAAAATTTAGCGGATGCACTATTACGCAATAATGTAGAATACATAGCAGCTCCACCCGAAGATCAAAAGATAAAGCGCACCATATTCTCTACACTCTTACGGAGTAGTTCGTTAGGGTTAGTCGAAGCTATCGAACAAACCAGACGCAAGTCAGATGTAAACTATTTAATATTAATCGATCAGTTCGAAGAACTATTTCGATTTAAAGAAAGCCATGAAGCAAACTCCGTAAACGAGACACTGGCTTTTATTAACTTATTGATGGAGGCTGTTAACTATCCCGACAGTCCCATTTATGTAGCCATCACCATGCGCTCGGATTTTATTGGTGATTGTGCGCAGTTTCCAGAACTCACCCGAAAAATAAACGATAGTCATTACCTTATACCGCAGCTAACACGCGAGCAAAAAAGGCATGCCATCGAAGGCCCAATGGCTGTTGGAAACGCTAAAATTTCTCCGCGCTTAGTGCAACAGTTGTTAAACGATTTGGGGGATAATCCTGATCAACTTCCCATTCTGCAACATGCATTAATGCGCACGTGGAGCTATTGGTCTTCCTTTCGCGATGTAGAGGATGAAGTAGTTGATCTAAAACACTACGAAGCTATTGGCACCATGACAGAAGCACTGTCGCAACATGCCAATGAAGCGTATGATGAATTAACAGAATCTCAAAAGGATATCTGCGAGATACTCTTTAAAGCTATTACTGAAAAACGTGGTGAGAATTTTGGTATCCGCAGACCAACCCGCTTACAAGAAATTGCTTCCATCGCTGATGTAACGGAAGAAGAAGTTGTAAAAGTTGTTGATAAGTTCAGGGCTCCCGGCCGGTCGCTATTAACACCTGCGCATGGCACAGCCCTTACCAGTAAATCAATGATTGATATTTCGCATGAAAGTTTAATGCGAATTTGGGTACGGTTAAAAAATTGGGTTGATGATGAAGCAGAGGCTGTTCAGATGTACACGCGTTTGGCAGAGGCTTCTTCCATGTATCAAGTAGGCAAAGCTGGTTTATGGCGTCCACCCGATTTGCAATTGGCGCTGAACTGGCAAGCGAAACACAAACCTACTTTAGTGTGGGGTCAACGCTATAATCCGGCCTATGAACGTACGTTGATCTTTCTTGAATATTCACGAAAGGAATGGGAAACAGAGCAACGCATAAAAGAACGCGAGCAAAAACTAAAACTAAAGCGTGCTCGTATTTTTGTTGTTTTTTTAGGAACAGCAACAGTCATTTCTCTTATCTTCCTCTTGTTTGCATTTTATCAAAAAACTCAAGCGGATAAAAATTTTATTCAAGCTCAAAAAAACGAGCGAAGAGCAGATAGCCTACGGATAATTTCTGATGCCGACAAACAAGCTGCGATTAAAGCAAAGTTAGACGCGGAAAAGGCTAAAGAAGCTGAAGCAGAGCAACGCGAGGCGGCTGAGAAAGCCGAACAAGAAGCTTTGGATAACGCTAACTTGGCTCGCCAAAACGAGATACAAGCAAAGCGTAACGAAGAGACCGCCAATCAGGAACGCAAACGAGCAGAAGCCAATGAAGTAAAAGCGAATCAGGAAGCTGAGCGTGCCAATAAAAATGCGGCTGATGCACAACGGCAACGCTACCTGGCCATTGCTAAGTCGATGGCCGTAAAATCAAAAGAGCTATCTGATAAAGAACAAGAAGCCCTTATTGCACAACAAGCGTATAAATTTAACACCAAGTATGAAGGGTACATTTACGATAATGATATCTACAATGGTTTGTATACAGCTTTACAAAAGCTGGATCATCCTTTAACAAAAAGTTTAGAAGCACACGAGCACGGTGCCGCGCGGGCATTAGTTACGCAAGCAACCGGAAATCACATGTATTCTGCAGGTAGCGATGGAAAAATTATTCGCTGGACAGAATCGAACAATCAATGGAAGTCAGAAATATTAGTGAATAGAAAAGATTATCAATTCTATACACTGGCCATTAGTCCGGATGGTAAATGGCTTGCCGCAGCAGGTTTAGGTGATGAGATTAACAACCATGTAGAACTGTATACACTGGATAACATGAGCGCTGCCCCTAAAAAAATAGCTGGCTACCGGTATGCCATCGAAAATCTAAACTTCGCTCCCGATGGTAAAGGTTTTTATGCGCGCGATAATGCAGGCCGAAGTATTCGTTATGCAGAACTAACCAGTTCGGCCAGTCGCGAAGTAATTGGTTCGCAAATAAAAATAAGCGCCATCGACTTAAGTAATGATGGTAAGTATATTATTGGTGCCGGAGATAATGGAAGCTTGTTTATCTGGGATGTAAAAAACAATTACACGGCAAAAGAAATAAAAGGCTTGGGCGATCACCTTACTGCTATTGAATTCTCACCCCAAGGTACACAAGTAATAACAGGAGATAACAATGGATTGGTTAAGCTGTACGATCTTCAATCGGAGTTTGTGGTGCGCATTCTTAGCGGTCATACATCAGCTATCGAGCAAATTCAATTTAACCATGCAGGTACCTTTATGGCCACCGCCAGCAAAGACAAAACCGTTCGACTATGGAACATTAATCGTCTACGAGAGCAACCATTAGTATTGAGCGATCATCGCGATTGGGTATGGAGTGTAACCTTTACCCCAGACGATGAACAACTTCTCGCTAGTGTACACAGTGCTACAGAAACCATTAAAGGTGTAGAGCATACCATACGCGCGTGGCCTACCAAAATACCACACATGGCCAGTATTCTTTGTGGTATGGTAGGAAGAAACTTAACCAAAGAAGAGTGGGAAATTTTTGTTGGTGAAGATTTACCCTATGAACTAACCTGTGAAGATTTACCCGCTAATGATCAGTAGCTATCAACCATTCTACTTCATTATAAACAATAATCCTTTGTGCGATTTTTCGTATGCAGTACAACAGCGAATGAAACCAACTTATCTCCAACAACACATAACCATCAATTGAAATCATTGCCCATGAAAATACTAATACCTTTATTTCTTGTGGTTACCATTACATTTTCGGCAAAGGCTCAGTTAACTTCATGTGCGCAAACACTGCGTCTTGCTCGATCAACGTATGAGCAAGGTCGATTGCATGAAATACCTTCACTCCTGCAAAAGTGTTTAACCGACAATAGTTTTTCTACCGAAGAAAAAATTCAAGCCTATAAACTTTTAACTCTCTCTTACATTTATTTGGAAGAACCCGAGAAGGCTGATGAAACCATGCTTAGTATTTTACGCACCGATCCGGAATACGCTCCGAACGTTTCTGTTGACCCTGCTGAATTCATGGCTTTGTATCGAACGTTTCGTACTAACCCGCTTTTTAGTGTGGGTGTTAAGGTTGGTGTTACGCAAAGTTGGTTTAATACAGCACATGCTAATGGTATAAATGATCTAAGTGGTGCAGGTAACGAGACACGTACAGAAAATTCTACCGGACTTGCCATTCATGGAGGCGTTATGATTGATCTGCCCATCAGCAACAAATTTTCTTTAGGCGCAGAGTTGCTGGTGGCAAACTATAAGATGTCAACCGAAAATGAATCGCTCTTTTATGGCATGGGCAATAATGGTGCACTAGGTTCATTGGGAAAAACAGAAACGGAATTCACGTTTAATACCTTTCAACTACCCGTAAACGTGACATACATTATTCTTCAGAAAAAATTCATTCCCTATGTTTCAGCTGGCGTAACGCCCATGTATTTAGCACGCGCAGAAGTCTCCCCCACTCGATTTATCACCGATTACGCACCTGTACTAAAACGTGATTACGAGTTAAAGGAATCAGTAAACAACTGGTTGATCTCCGCGCAACTCAGTGCAGGTGCTCGCTATAAAGTAAAGCGCGGAATGATCTATGGAGAAGTACGATTTAACTACGGTCTCAATAATGTTACGAACAGCGATGGTATTCTGCGTGATATCCCCGAGTTGCCTTTTGCCCACGGCTTAGTGATGGATATCAATAAAATAAACAGTCTCTATTTTTCTGTAGGGTACATGCGTCATCAATACAATCCAAAGAAGAAAACAAAATAAAGGAATGTTAAAACACACCCTTCATGCTATTATACTGGGCTGCTGCATGGTTGCTTGCACGAGTCCTGAAAATGCCTCGCCAGAAAACAGAAGCACCTTTATAAAGCTGTACACCTACAGCAATAATGATGTAGGATATTATGCTGAACCAACAACTGATGGTGGATACATTATTTTAGGAAATGCCGAAGTCGATTCGCTAAGTACCATGAACCTGATTAAAACAGATCCATTAGGTAATGTAGAATGGAGAGCCACTATTGATAGTGTACGCGGACGTTCGCTAAAGGCACTTCCGGGCAATTTAGGTTACCTGATTATTGGCGAACGGATTTACAAAACCAATACTCGAATTAAAACTAAAATGCTGTTGGCAAAAGTTGCTCCCAATACCTCTTTTGATACGACTACCTTCACCCTACCTTCGAGGGTAAATACCTATGGCGTAACACTTACGCTTCAAGGCGATTCAGTATTAGCATTGGCCAATGCCGGCAATACAGCTGCACTTAATGATTGTGTATTAGCGAAATTCAATATTGCTTCGTTACAACTTGGCTGGTTTAGGACTTATAGTCTTAACGACCGCGGCATGGGTATTAGCAAAAGAATGCATTTGAATAATCTAAACCACGTGGTTTTTAGTGCATCGAATATTCGACCGGTGCAGGAAATTGCCGACTCCTACATTAGCATTCCATCATTAAAGCAAAATTCCGAACCGTTAAGTAACGATCGCTATCCACTGGTTGATGTTGCCGGTAGCTTTTTCTTTACGGCAGATATTCACCGAACACCTTCGGGATTTGCGCTCATTGGAACGCAAACCAATAGCAACAACGATAATGGCCGAATGCTTTTTTTGCGTGCTAATGAGGATGGTCTTATTAATCAAACATCAGTGAGAACCTATCCTAAAGGAAGCAATGATAGTGGTAATTCGATACAGGCTATTACCGATGGATTTATTCTGTTAGGAACACTTACCAGTACACCCACACTAGGTAACGGTGGAAAAGATTTTTATCTGGTAAAAACAGATTTTAGTGGTAATGTACTTTGGGAGAAAATATTGGGTGGAAGCGGGAATGAAACAGGTAATTTCATCAGTGTAACACCCGATGGAGGTTACTTGATTTTGGGCACATCAGAAATTAATGGTTCGAAAAATATCTGTTTAGTAAAAACAGATCGCAATGGTGAACTCTGATACTATTTTATTGATTTAAAATTTACGCGTAATGGTTCGATTTCTATTTAAAAAATATTTTTTGTGTGGTGTATTACTGGTCGTGAACGCTATCGCTGTTCTCGCTCAGCCATTCATAACATTTACACCTAGCAATGGCACAACAAATTTTCCGGTAGCTAGCAACCTTACCATAGATTTTAGTCAAGCTATCCGAAACATTGACGATTCCGAAATCACCAATGCCAATGTAGGCGACTTATTAACCCTGAAACTGACAAACGCTGCGGGTGCAGATGTCGGATTTACCGCAACAATTAATGGAGGAAAAACCAATATTACCATTAACCCCACAGCCGATTTAGCTACCGATCAGGTCTATTACCTCGCCATCGATCCTGTAGAAAACGCCAGTAATGAAGCAACCGTTGCCTCTAACATCACTTTCAGCACCACCGATACTCAAACTCCGATCATCACGTTTTCACCAGCAAACGGTGCAACGAATGTTCCAACTAACAATAACATCATCATAAGTTTTAACGAACCCGTGCGAAGGATTGACGACTCGCCCATTACTGACGGTAATGTAGGCGCATTAATTACTTTGAAAGAAACAAATGCTGCCGGAGCCGATATAGTATTTACGGCAACCATTAATGCGGGAAAAACGGAAATTACTATCAACCCAACCGGGGCACTACCCGATTTATCGGATATCTATGTTGCCTTAGCTCCAGTTGAAGATAATGCAAATAACGCTACTGTATTAACGGCAAGTACATTTACTACCGCAGATGATACGCCTCCGATTATTACATTCAGTCCGACTAACGGAGCATTAAACGTAAGTACCGCCACCAACATTGTTATTTCTTTTTCTGAGTCAATTCGCAACATCGACAATAGTGAAATCACCAACGCCAATGTAGCGTCTCTCCTTACGTTTAAATTAACTAATGCGGGTGGTGCCGATGTGGCTTTTATCGCAACGATAAATGCCGGTAAAACTGAGATTACACTAGTGCCGAGTGCTGCACTTAATCAAAACCAAGATTACTTTGTCAGAATTAATCCGGTGGAAGATGCCAGCAACAATGCCACGGTTACCACCAGTATTACATTCTCGTCAGAAGATACGCTCGCACCAGTAGCTACGTTTAATCCTGCCAATGGAGCTACTAATGTAAATAACAGTGCCAACATTATTATTACCTTCAATGAACCCATTCGCGATCTCGACAATAGTGAGCTCACGAATACTACCATTGATGGGAAGGTAATTTTAAAACTCACCGATGCGGCTGGAGCGAATATACCTTTTAATGCCACCATCAATGCTGGAAAAACCGTAGTGACGATCGACCCAACGGGTGCCCTACCCGACTTATCCACAATTTATGTAGCCATTAATAATGTAGAAGATAATTTTAATAACGCCATTACCCTACAAAGCATAACCTTTACCACAACTGATGGCACACCTCCGGTTATCACTTTTATTCCGACTAACGGTACTGCTGATGTAGCACTTAGTGCCAACCTCATCATTAACTTTGATGAGCCCATTCGTAATATTAATGACAGCGAGATTACGAATGGAAATGTAGCAAGCTTACTTACCCTAAAACTGACCAATGCGGGTGGTGCAGATGTACCATTTTCGGCTACCATTAATGTGGCGCAAACTCAAATTACGATTGATCCCACAAGTAATTTTTTAGTTAACCAAGTATACTATTTAGCTATTGCCCCGATAGAAGATAATTTCAACAACGCTACTCCCCTTACCAGCATTACCTTTCAAACTGTTAATCTGGCAGTGAATGCAGGAACTAATCGCACTATTTGTGCAGGGGAGATTACAACCTTAGGTGGAGCGCCTTCTATTAGTGGAGGAAATGGTTTTTTTAATATTCAGTGGAGTTCAGTTCCGGTAGGATTTACCAGTAACGTGCCGAATCCCAGTGTAGCACCTACTGTAACAACAACCTATACCCTTTTAGTAGAAGATTCCGATGGCAATACCGATTCACGAGATGTTACGGTTACGGTTAACACACCAACACCTCCAGCTTCTTTGGCCATTCAGTTTAATCCGATTAAAGCCAATGACACATATTCTACCGATGATGATCCCGTTCAACTTACGTTTACTTTAAATGGTTCGCCCGGAGTATTTTCGGGAAACACTCGCTTCGAAGGACCCGGTGTAAACAGTCAGGGCTTTTTTAAATATTTTTATCCACAGGCCGGGAATATTGGCGAGAACATCATTAAACTTCTATACGAAAATGCAGAAGGTTGTATTACTGAACGAACACGGACTATTCGTATAGTCACACCCAATGACCTTATCAGTGGTATTGATGCACTCTATTGTGACATTGATCAGAACGATGCCCTTCTAATTAATCAACCCGAATCCATCCCCAATGCCGCTAATCCATTTGGATATCGATATGTCTATAAGAACTCAATTGTATTACGGTATCAAGATAATACTGTTGTTGCTCCTGCACCAGGCAGTGGATATAACGTTTCTGGCACAAACATTACCATTAACCCTGGAAGGTTAAGCACGCAAAAAGGAACGGGCAGATATTTTTTTAGTCCGATCTATGATATTGAACTTTTACAATACAATATCATCACCGGTGTTACGGTCTACTACATTTACGAAAACTATGATTTCTTCTCTATACCCTTTTTAGTCGCACCTAAACCAGAGATAGAATTACAAGTAGATGACTTGTATTGTGAAAACGATGGTTTTGTTCGTCTTGCTGCAGTTCCACGTGGAGGTGAGTTTCGGATAAATAACACCAGTACCGGATTGTCTGTAGATCCTGCGGGAGATACCTTCCTCGATCCAAGCAATGTGCTCTTGCCCGATAACATTGTGATATCGTATGAGTTTACCAATGTACAAGGTTGCTTTAACAGGGAAGAACTTCCGGCAACCATCTTTCGTCTACCCTATTTAGATTTTACATTCAGTAATGGATGTCAAGGAGATAGTATAATCTTTACACCTCAACTTGGCTCTCCAAACAATATTCAAACTTACGAGTGGAGTTACGGGCTCAATAATATCAGCAGCGATGAACTACCCGGTAATGCAATAGAACCTTCGGGATTTTTGTATAATGTTCCGGGCAATTATCAGATACGAATTGATTATTCTACTAATACCACTAAGCCTTGTAAATCTGATGTTGTCAAAACTTTGGTTATAGGTGAAATACCGTCTGTAAATTTTAACTGGAGTAATGTGTGTTTAAGTGATGCTACTACTTTTAACGGGTTAGTGACTGGGCTTGGGTCATCGTCTATTAGTGAAGCGAACTGGGATTTTAATGGAAGCGGCTATGTAGTTGCGCCAATCAATACATCGTTTACATACCCTACCGTTGGATCACGAACAGCCAGTCTTCGAATAGTAACCAGCAAAAATTGCACTAACGAAATCAGCAAAACCGTATTTACTGTACCCAAAGTAGCCAGTAGTGAATTACCCTACATAGAAGATTTTAATACAACTAATGGGGGTTGGGTTTCTGGCATCAACTTAAATAGTACTGTAGGTTCTTCGTGGTTGTGGGATCAACCTACCGGTTATGATTTAGCGGGAGATGCGGATGGAACTGGTAACGCCTGGTTTACCAATAACACTACAGCACCCAATTTGCATTACTCGCTAAACGAAAAATCGTGGGTGCATTCACCTTGCTTTGATTTACGTACTATTGAAAGACCTGTTCTCAGTGTTGATATTCGCGTACTTTTGCAAAAGGGATTAGATGGTGTGGTTATTCAAATGGATAGCACCAGCCTCACCAATACTGAAAACACATGGGTTACTATTGGCGCGTTAAACTCTACACAAAACTGGTATAACGCTTTAGGTCTTCCCGGAAACCCGGGCGTACAAGCTTTAAATCAATTTGGTTGGTCCGATGACGCAGATACCGTTAGCTGGCGTACTGCCCTATTGCCACTAGATACTTACCTTCCTCGTATTCCGGCCAATCGCGAAAAGGTACGGTTTAGAATTGCATTAGGTAGCCAGAGTTCAAACCTTAGTAGAGAACTCGATGGATTTGCCTTTGATAACTTTACCATTAAGGAGCGTAACAGAACAGTACTCCTAGAATACTTTACCAATAAAGCTACCACACCGTTTAATGGAACGGTGAATAGTTTTGCGCTGGAACCTATAACGTTTAACACCCGATCGGAGATTTTGAAACTAGAGTACCACTTAGGTGCTCCAGCTCAAGATGTTATTTATGCAGCAAACCCTGCCGACCCAAGCGCGCGAGCAACATTTTACGGAATTACTACTGCACCCGCAGTTCGATTAGATGCGCAGTTTCAATCCTCACCGTTTTCTCAATGGGCCATCCCTGTATTTAGTCAGCGAACATTACAAAGTGCTCCGGTAACGATCGATAATATAAACATTGAACAGGTAGATGATGATATCATTGTAAAAGCAGCGTTTACAGTGATTGAAGAATTACCAGTCAACACCATTGCTCACATGGTATTGATTGAAAAACAAGTACCCGACAATGGGGATATGTTCCGTTATGTAGTGCGCAAAATGCTACCCAATGCAACTGGCAAGAAGTTTACTGGTATATTACCAGTTAGTGCTACACCCATTGAATTGGAAGAAAGGTGGACTCCAAGTGAACAGTTAATTAGTGACCCCACGCAACTAGCCATTGTTGTGTTCCTGCAAAACGAGGACACAAAAGAAGTATATCAAGCCCAGTATCAGGATAACCTAAATTTTGTACCTACCCTAATAACCGGGTTAGAGCCAACCCTAAGTAGTCAGATTAAGGTGTACCCAAATCCGGCCAATGAGTTCGTAACCATTTCATTACCGGAAACTTACCAACAACCCGTATCGCTAAAACTATACGATACCTTTGGTAGGATGGTATCGCAAACAGAAATTGCTGAGGGAACTACCCTTAAAACCTTACCAACAACTGATCTCTCAGGCGGACTTTACCTACTTCATCTCAATTTTCAAACCGGTACAGTAGTACAGAAAAAGGTGCTGGTAGTGCGTCAATAAAATCAGAATCGCGCATTCTAGAGAGCTACAATCATCGATTGAAAGTAATTTTGGAGCGCGTTTTTATAATTCAGAAGTGTATTGTAGGAAACTATTACTTATTCTATTTTTAACACAGAATTAAACTATCTGCATGGAAATTTTCCTTCGAGCGGAAACCTGGCTTGCCCTGTTAACCCTTACGTTTTTTGAAGTTGTTTTAGGTATCGATAATATCATCTTCATTTCCATAGTTTCCAACCGACTACCCATTGAAAAGAGAGCGCGGATACGAAATATGGGGCTCGCACTGGCCATGCTTGTACGCATTGTATTACTGCTCGGCATTACTTGGGTAATTAGTTTTAAAGAACCCTTGTTTACGGTATCGGATATTATTGGTGAGAAGTTAACCTTTATGCTTACCGATCACGATCATCCGTTTAGTGGAAGAGATTTGATACTTATGTTTGGCGGACTTTTTTTAATTGCCAAGAGTACGCGTGAAATAAATCACGAAATAGAAGGTGAAGAAGAAGACACCGAAGTAACAAAAGCTGTTGTGAGTGTTAGCGGGGTAATTGTACAAATCATTTTACTCGATATCATTTTTTCTTTCGATTCAATTTTAACAGCTGTTGGTTTAACCGATGAGGTAATCATTATGATTATTGCCGTAGTTATTTCTATTGGCATCATGATGGTCTTCTCGGGGGCTATTAGCGAGTTCATTAATAAACATCCTTCGATGGAAGTGTTGGCACTTGGATTTTTGATCCTTATTGGGTTCATGCTATTTCTCGAAGGCTTGGAATATGAAATCCCGAAAGGGTACATTTATTTTGCTGTAGCATTCTCGTTAATGATCGAAATGGTAAATATTCGAATTCGAAAAAAACGAAAAAAAGCCAAAGAAGAATTTCATGAATAAGGATGACAAACTGCGCTATCCCATCGGGAAGTTTATACCGCAGGATACCTACACGCCAGCGGAGATAAAAACTTTTATCAGTCAGTTAGCAAACTTCCCCGATGAACTCGCAACTTTGGTTTCAACATTTTCGAACACTGAATTAGATACTCCTTATCGGGAAGGAAGTTGGACCGCCCGACAAGTTATCCATCACCTGGCTGATAGTCACATGAATTCGTACATCCGGGTGAAATGGACACTCACTGAAAACAATCCAACCATAAAAGCTTACAACGAAAAAGATTGGGCATCAACACCCGACAATAGGCTTGATCCCTCCGTTTCTATTGCCGTTTTAAAAGCACTGCATAGCAAATGGGTGGCGTTGTTAAGCTTACTTACCACTACTGATCTGCAACGGTATTACATCCATCCGGAAACACAAAAATCCGTTCCACTCGAACGGCTCATCGCGTTGTATGCGTGGCATGGCAAACATCATATAGGTCACTTGCAACTCATTAAAAGTAGGTAGATCAAAATCTACCGTATACAGTAAAAAATGGCATAGTCTTTTGCTTACAAATAAAACTAACTTTGTAGCAACGTATGCCCTATATCAGACCTCCATTTTTATTTCATGCACACTTGGAAACGATTTATCCTGCACTCTTTCGGCAGGTAAATAATGTTACCTATACGCGCGAACGCATCGCTACACCTGATCAGGATTTTTTAGATATCGATTGGATTAAACAAGGATGCGAGAAAGTAATTATTCTTTCGCATGGTTTAGAGGGAAATACTCAACGCGCCTACATTAAAGGTATGGCAAAGGCATTCGCACTAAATGGATTAGATGTGCTCACCTGGAATTTTCGTGGTTGTAGTGAAGAGATGAACCATCAACTTCGGTTTTACCATAGTGGTGCCACCGATGATTTAGACTGGATTGTGCAACATGCGCGTACGGTTGGATATAAACAAATTTACCTTGGCGGTTTTAGTCTGGGTGGAAACCTAACGTTGAAATATTTAGGCGAGCGTAATCCATACTCCGAACTAAAAGGTGCTGTCGCTTTTTCGGTTCCGTTAAACTTGCATACCAGTTGCCTGAAAATTTCTCAACCAGCCAATCGAGTATACGCTCAACGTTTTTTAAAAAGTCTGAAAGAAAAAATAAAAATGAAGGCTGCGGTACAATCTGCCTTAGATATCCAACATATCGATCGGATAAAAACATTACTTGAATTTGATGATGCTTACACTGCGCCACTGCATGGTTTTGGGCATGCTGTTGACTACTACACAAAATGCAGTTCCATTTCTTTTTTAAAAAATATAACCCTACCCACACTCTTAATTAATGCCGCGAACGATCCGTTTCTTAGCCCCGAGTGCTACCCGGTAGAAGCTTTACGCGATCATCCTGCTATTACTTTTGAAACACCTCCCTTTGGTGGACATGTGGGCTTCGCTCAATTCAGCAAAAATGGTTTATATTGGTCTGAAGAGCGGGCAGTAGAATTTCTCACAAAACAATAAGCAAAAAACACAAACGGCATTACCATGATTGATCGCTATAGCCTTACTGCCCATGCCGAACAACTTACCGAACGCTTCGCGATTGATGTACCTGATTTCTACAAACCGAATTACAATGCTGCGCCAACACACTTGCTCCCAATTATTACGCAGCAAGCTGCACAAGGCATCTCCACTTTTTATTGGGGTACTTCACCCGAGTGGTCCAAAAATAAGGCATTAAGCGAACGCATTATTAATACACGTTCAGAGTTAATCCATGAAAAACCTGCGCTTAAAAGATCACTGGTAAAAAACAGATGTATTATACCTGCCGATAGCTTTTATGCCTGGAAACGAGCTGGAAAAAAAACGCTCATTCCGTATCGATTTGTGCTAACTAACCATGCGCTATTTTCGATTGCCGGCTTGTGGGAAGAATTTGAAGATACCGATGGCAATGAATTTCATACGTTCTCTATGATTACTAC
>CAYNKN010000003.1:0-15012 GCA_964397805.1 uncultured Chryseolinea sp.
CCGTAAACTCCTTGCTGAATCGCAGGAGATGAGTAACGAACTCAAAGAGAAGCAAGAGGTACTTCGGCAAAATGCCGAAGAAATGCAGGCCACGCAAGAAGAGTTACAGCGCTCTAATCAAAAACTAGAAGAACAAATTGAAGAAGTAAACAGAACGCAAAAACGAATGCAGCTTCTGTTAGAAAATGCTTCGGAAGTAATTACGATCTACGAAGAAGATGAAAGCATCCGTTATATCTCGCCTTCTGTAGAATCCATTTTAGGATACGTTCAAAAAGACATGATCGGGAAAAGCGATATCGATAAAGTACATCCAGAGTATCGCGAAACGTTCAAGGATTTATTTATTCGTATGACAGAAAACCCTTACGAAAAAGTAACTATTCAATACGAGTACCGAACGCAAGATGGAAGTTTTATTTGGCTGGAATCTACCGGTACAAACTGCATGTCGAACCCTGCCATTCACGGATTTATTCTAAACTCACGCGATATCACCGAACGCAGAAGAGCAGAACAAGAGCAACGCATGCGCAGTAAAATGCAGGCACTTTCAGAAAACTCACTCGATTTAATTACCCGTTTAGAAGATGGATCGATATCCTACATTAATCCGGTCATTGAAGAATATACAGGCAAAAAACCAGCGCACTTCCTAAACCGAAAAGTAAATGAAGCCGAACTGGATGCGTCTATCTTAGAAGGGTGGTTGCATGTAGTAGAGGAAGTAAATGCTACGAATAACAAAGCATCGGCCGAGATGGACTTTACCTCTGAAATGGGTAAACGCGTGATGCAGGTAAATGCCATTCCAGAGTTTGACGAATCGAATAAACTGGAATCGGTACTCGTTGTATCACACGACATCACCGAACGGAAGATGATCGAACTGGAGATACAGAATAAGAATAAAAAGATCACCGAAAGTATTAACTACGCCAAGCGTATTCAAAATGCCATACTACCCAACAACCGGGTTATTAGTAAAGCACTCCCCGATTCGTTTATCTTATACAAACCGCGCGATGTTGTAAGTGGTGATTTCCCGTGGTTTGTACAGATTAAAGACGAACTGTTTATAGCTGCTGTAGACTGTACAGGTCATGGTGTACCCGGTGCCCTACTATCGTTGATTGGATATTTCTTGCTTAACGATATTGTGCGCAGTCGTAAAGTTACTGAGCCCGGTATCATTCTCGATTTACTCGATGAAGGTGTGACCACCACCCTACGTCAGGATGAAGACTCTACCACAAAAGATGGTATGGACATCGCCCTCTGTAAAATAAATATGAACACCCGCGAGGTAGAGTATGCCGGTGCACACAGGCCACTATACCTGATGAAAAGTGGTGTTATGGAAGAGGTGAAGGGAAATAAATTCCCTATCGGAGGCGGTATATATAAGAACCAGACTAACTTTACCAATACAAAAATTACGCTCGATAAGGGGGATTCAATTTACTTTAGCTCCGATGGTTTCCCCGATCAATTTGGCGGACCAGAGGGTCGTAAATTTGGACCAAAACGTACCCGCGAAATTATTGAGCGCATTCACAAACAACCTATGCAAGATGCCATGGAAGTATTTGATCGGGAGTGGGAAGGCTGGCGAGGCGAAACCAAACAAACCGATGATGTGCTCCTGATCGGTATTAAATTTTAACGATTGATAAATCTTTGGCTGATTAACCGCCAGAAGGTTTGTATGAATAAAACTTATATATTAGTGAACCACAAACGTAATACTCTAATCTTCTGAAACATGAATTTTATTTATGACCTGCACCGCACTATGATGTCTCAGAAATTGGTTCTGGTGTATCAGGGTGATTTCACCCAGGAGAGCACCAAATCAATCCTGTCCATGGCCGAGCGAAACCTTGACTCTTCCGGAGAAGAATCAAGCATAAAACGTAAAGTATTCAATGTGATGGTGGAGGCGCTCCAAAATATTGTTAAGCATAGCGATGAGTTGGTCGATGGCCAGATTCGTAGCCATGCTGCTATTTTTCTTATCGGTAAAGAGGCTAACCGGTACAGCATTATGTCGGGTAACCCCATTCGAAAAGCCAATGTGGAAGGGCTTCAAAAAAAGCTCGATCAGATTAACGGCTTAGATAAAGACGGACTGAAAGAACTTTATAAAGAGATTATTAAAAACACAACCATCTCTGATAAGGGAGGTGCCGGATTAGGCTTCGTAGATATGGCCCGTAAATCGGGTGGCAAACTGGAATTTGAATTTCCGGAAATGAATGCCGAATACTGCTTCTTCTGTTTGAAAGTGAATGTGCCCCGCGATGGCGAATAATGAATGTAAAACATTAAAATTGTTATAGATCATGGAAATTTTAAATCTTGAAGGAACTGAAGATACCCCGAAGATAATCCTGGATAAAGGAAACGGAATATTTGAAATCTCTGGTCGCTCCCTTCCAGAAGATTCGGCTGAATTTTATCGTCCGGTATTAGAGTGGCTCGAACAATATGCTAGTGAAGCCAATCCGGCCACCGAATTTGTTTTTAAACTCGAGTACTTTAATACAGCTTCTTCAAAATTGATATTAGATGTACTCTCCGCTTTAGAAGATATTAAAAACATGAAAATACTTTGGTATTTTCATGAAGATGATGAAGACATGGAAGAGGCCGGTCAGGAATTTTCGGAACTAGTGGAAATTCCTTTCGAATTCAAAACATACTAAACTACCCCTTATACAAAATTCAGGATTCAGAATTCAAGAATAGCCCAGTATTGAATTTTGAATCTTGAATTTTTTAATTTCTAACGCATGAGTGAAGAAATACTCAAAGCCCTTACTCAACTTTTTGCGATCATTACCAAACAAGACGGGGGGGTAACCGAACGTGAACGTCAGTTTGTTATTAATTTTTTTCAAACAGAATTAGACCAGGATTCTATTAAAGAATACCTCGACCTATACGATCAATATTCAGGTTACGGTAAAGAAGAGGAAGAAGGTAAATCGAAACTCACCTCGGTAAAAGATTCTGTAAAAACACTTGGAATCTGTAAAAAGATCAATAAAACGCTTACACAAAAACAAAAAGCAGTAGTTGTTATTAAACTACTTGAATTGGTAAGCACCGATAAAAACTTCACGCCTCAACGCATGGAGATTATCAATACGGCCTCTACCGTATTTAACATTGGAAAAGATGAGTACTCACTTATCGAAAATTTTGTTATTTCTGAAGTAGCTGAATCGTTAGATTTCCCCGACATCTTACTGTTGAATAAAGGTGACGAAGGGAAGCAAGGAAAACTCTACAAGCACGTTCACGGGCATATTGAGGGCGACCTAATTTTTATGCGCGTGCAAAGCGTTGACATGTACTTTACCAAATACCTGGGTGAAGAGTCGAACGCACTAAATGGTTTCCCGATGCAAAGTAATCGGGTATACTTATTCTCACATGGCAGTACCATTAAAACACAAGCTGGTGACGCGCTCTACTACAGCGATCTGGTAGCTAATTTTAATGAAGAATTAAAAACAGCTAAACTTTCGTTTAACGCTACCATTGACGAACTGGTATTCCCTAATGGTGCCATTGGGTTGCGTAATGTAATGATTACCGAAGGCCCCGGTCGATTGATTGGTATTATGGGCGCCAGTGGTGCAGGTAAAACAACATTGTTAAACGTTATGGCCGGATTGGTACAACCTACCAAAGGCCAAATATTGATTAACGGCTTTGATATAAACACCCAGAAAGAAAAAATTCATGGTGTTATCGGTTATGTATCGCAAGATGATTTACTCATTGAAGAACTAACCGTATACCAAAACTTATATTATAATGCCAAGCTTTGTTTTGCACACTTCACCGAAGAACAACTGCACACGCGTGTCATGGAAGTGCTGGAGAATCTGGGGCTTGATCAACGTAAAGATCTTCGTGTAGGGAATCCGTTAGATAAAACAATTAGTGGTGGCCAACGAAAAAGATTGAATATCGCGCTGGAGTTAATTCGCGAACCTGCAGTACTATTTTTAGATGAGCCTACTTCAGGGTTATCATCGCGCGATTCTGAAAATGTAATCGACTTATTAAAAGAACTCTCACTAAAAGGAAAATTAATTTTCGTAGTTATCCATCAGCCCTCATCCGACATCTACAAGATGTTTGATAAAATGATTATTATGGATACCGGTGGATATCCTGCGTACTATGGCCCACCGATAGAAGCAGTAACCTATTTTAAAAAATCAACGCATCAGGTAGATAGTAATCGGGGGCAGTGCGAAACGTGTGGTAATGTTAACCCTGAACAAATCTTCAATATTATTGAAGCTAAAGTAGTTGATGAATACGGGCAACCTACAAACAAGCGCAAGATCACACCTCCACAATGGTACGATTTATATAAAGTTAGATTTAATATTAACCGCGTAGAAGACATTCGTGAAGAGCCACCGCAGTCACTACACCTACCGGGTAAAATTAAACAAACCATTATTTTCGCTACACGCGATGTACTGGCCAAGTTAAGTAACAAGCAATATTTACTGATCAATTTATTAGAAGCACCACTGCTTGCCTTTATTCTGGCAATTATTATTAAGTATAAAAGTGCTCCTAATGGTCAGGAATATATATTCCGTTTCAACGAGAACTTTCCTGCCTTTATGCTGATGAGCATAATTGTGGCGTTGTTCATGGGGCTCACGGTTAGTGCCGAAGAAATCATTCGCGATCGTAAAATTTTACGAAGAGAATCTTTCCTCAACCTTAGTTGGAATAGCTACCTCATGTCGAAACTATTTATACTGTTTACACTATCGGCTATTCAAACCTTTGCTTTTGTTTTACTCGGAAATCTTATTTTAGAAATCGAGTGGGCCATGCTCTTACCCTTCTGGTTTGTATTGTTTACTACATCGTGTTTCGCAAACATACTCGGGCTCAATATTTCATCTGCCTTTAACTCAGCCGTAACGGTTTACGTTATGATCCCGCTGCTACTTATTCCACAAATGATTTTAAGTGGGTTACTTTTTAATTTTGATAAATTGAACAATGTTATCAGCACGAAAGGTAAAGTACCCATAGTAGCCGATTTGATGGCCTCGCGTTGGGCGTATGAGGCACTGGCCGTATATCAATTCAAAAATAATTCTTATCAAAAAGACTATTACGATTTCGAGAAAATTGAAACACAAGCCGATTTTCGAGCGTCCTTTCTACACGATGAATTAGATAAGAAACGTAAGTTTATTGAAGAAAATATTGATGAGAAAAATGATTCTATCCGACAATTTGTAGCCAAAGATCTGGCGATTTTACAATCGCAAATTCAAATTGATTTTTACAAAAAAGGGATAGAAGACGAACTCGGTACAGCATGGACAATTGAACGCTATACACCTGCTTTCAATAAAAAATTAGAAGACTATTTACTGGCTTATAAAAAATTCTATCAAGAAGCTTATAACCGTGTTGTAGCCGCACGCGAAGCAGCCATTTTCCAAAAAGAAAATGCCAAAGGAAGCACCTATAAAGTGAACACATATAAGAACCTGTACTACAACGAAAGTCTGGCTGACTTAGTGAGAAACATCACCGAAAAGGAACGTATTATAGAATATGAGGGCAGGTTGTATCAACAAATCAACCCTGTTTTTCTTGATCCAAAACCAAGTAGTCCACTGGATTACCGGGCACACTTTTTTGCCCCCTCTAAAAATTTGTTTGGCAATACGGTAAGTACCTTCACCTTTAACATGATTATTATCTGGCTGATGGCACTGATGTTGTACATTATGCTCTACTTTGAGTGGGTTCGCAAGATCATTACTTACTTTGGTGACTTGCCGGATAAAATCAAAATACCTTCACTCCGAATGTCCAAAAAGAAATAAAGCAGTTGGGTAACATTTTGGCTGGGAATGCTTAATTTTTAACTTTGTAAACGTATAATTTTACAGCTATGAGAATTGTAATTATCGGTGTCATTCTGGCAATCTTCACCGCTTGTGGATCTGGGAAAAAAACAGACGAACAGGCCTTTCTAGAAACACTGGAGACCGAAAAAACCGAAGGCCCAACAATATCCGAAGAAGTTATTGGAGACATCCTCCAACAGATACCCAGCCCAATGGAGATTTCCATGCTCCTCAAGGAATCGGGTAAAAAATATAACGCTAGCTTCCTCAATCCGGCAGATAATACTTCAAAGTATAACAGTAGCTTCCAAAAGGCGCTCAATTTGGGTGTTTATGGAACTGACTTAGGGTATACCAACATCTACGAAAAAAATCAGGACGGTGTAAAATATATGGCCTCTATTAAAGAGTTGGCCAACGGACTAAGTATCGGGCAATTTTTTGACATTGAAACTATTGGCCGGTTAGCAACCAACAGTAAAAATCTCGACTCGCTTTTACTTATCACAACCCAGAACTTCAATAGCATTAATCATTACCTGCAAACGCAAAACCGTGCAAACTTAAGTGTATTGCTTTTAACTGGTGGCTGGGTTGAGGCATTGCATATTATTTGTGGTACAGCGGCTACCAACCCCGGCAATAAAGAACTTCAAGAAACCATTGGCGGTCAAAAAATTATTCTTGAAAACATCATGCTCTTGCTTTCTTTTTACAAAGATTCAGACCCTAACATGGCTGCATTAATGGAAAGTATGCAAGAACTAAAAGCTGTTTACGATAAGGTAAATATTATCTATACCTACAAAGAATCTACGTTCGAAATTATCGATGGCGTTATGGTTATTAAAGACAACAGCTCAAGCACCATTGAAATAACAGAGCAAGATATTTCTGACATTCAAGTCGCAATTAAAAACATTAGAAATAAGATTATAAGCTAAGTATATAAAAGGAGCCTTATGAAAAAGTTAATTTTTATTGTTCTTTCCGTTTTCATTTTCAGTACCCTTGAGGTAATCGGACAGTGCAACTCAGAAGCCTTAAGCAACCAATGCATCCCTAAGCTAGCCGGAGGTTTCAATTTTTTGAAAAGCTATAAAATTGAAAAAGGAGGGAAAGACTTCGTAGAGTATTCTTACGTATTTACCAAAGGAACACAGTACATGATTAACATCTGTGCCGATGTACAACCCACTGATGGTATTGTAGTAAGTCTTTTTGACTCGAATAGAAATAAAGTAGCAACTAGTAAAATCAGTGGTCAGTTTATTTCTGCTATGGCATACCCATGTAATACTACTGGCATCTATTATATCCAGTATACTTTTGATGGATCTACCAATTATTGTGGTGGTAGCGCGCTGGGATTTAAGCGCTAATAAAAAAATTCAACGAAAATAAAAAAGGCTTCCAGATGGAGGCCTTTTTTATTCAAGCTTGCTGCAAACATGGAAGAGCATAAACTACAATTCTCGTATCAAGCACATTTTTATCAAGTAGGTAAGGTAACGCCACAAACCAAACAAATATGGTTTGTATTGCATGGCTATGGTCAACTTGCCCGATACTTCATTCAAAAATTTACCTGTTTGGAACAATATCAAGTATGTGTTATTGCTCCCGAGGGTTTGTCTAAGTTTTATTTAGAAAACATTGATAAAGGTGGAAGATCAAGCAATCGTGTAGGTGCTACATGGATGACCAAAGAAAACCGCGAAGCAGAAATTGAAAATTATTTACAGTATCTAAATGCTGTATACCAAAACATAGTACCGCCAAATAATCAAATACCCATAACAATTTTAGGATTTTCGCAAGGAGCTGCTACAGCTTCGCGTTGGGTACTTCACAACAAAATTACTTTTGATAAACTCATTCTTTGGGCTGGCCTACTTCCACCTGATATGGAACTGAAAAAAGGTAGAGAAATTTTTCAGCAAAAACGCATTTACTTTATTTATGGAGATGCTGATCCGTTTCTTACCGATAGTCGGTTTGAGGAGATGAAAAAGCTAGCCTCAGATTTAGGTGTAGAGCCTACTACTATTACGTTTAGTGGTCAACACGAAATACATACTCCAACACTAGAAGCGCTTCTTTAGCCACGGTGGACTAATGTACTACTTGCCTGTGCCGTTGGAAAAACAGTGATATCGGCTAGCATAACATGAGGTGGACAAGTTAATGTGTACAAAATAATATCGGCAATATCTTCCCCACGCAAAGGCACTATACCTTTATACGGCACGGTTGATTTTTCTTGATCACCTTTAAATCGAACAGCTGAAAACTCGGTTTCTACTAGCCCCGGATTTATAGAGGTTACTTTAATTCCAAACGAATTTAAGTCTAATCGCATACCACGAGTTAATGCATCTACTGCAAACTTACTCGCACAATATACATTACCATTCGGGTAAACTTCTTTACCAGCAATAGAACCGAGGTTTATAATATGTCCAGACTTACGTTCTGTCATCGTAGGAATAACCGCACGTGATACATAGAGTAAACCTTTTACGTTACCATCCATCATAGCATCCCAATCTACCAGACTACCTGTTTGTATCGGATCAAAGCCATGTGCGTTACCGGCATTGTTAATCAGTACATCAATAGCGCTCCAACTTTTATCGAGCGATTCGATAGCCTTTTGTACTTCAGCTGCATTTCGAATATCAAACGATAAGGTGATTACATCGGTATGAGTAGAAAATTCTTGCTTTAGTTTCTGAAGTCTTTCTACTCTTCGGCCACAGATAATTAATCTGAAATTATTTTTTGCAAGTAATCGGGCAGTAGCCTCCCCTATACCTGAAGTAGCTCCGGTTATTAATACAATTCGTTGTTGCATACTATTATTGAAAGAGTAGGTAAACCGTAATGGTATTCGTGTTAACCCGTTGTAAGGGTTGCCCAAACTTATTGGTGGTGTTCTCTAATATATTAAAGGCTCCTCTGGAGAACCTAATCTCTGGTGAGAATTTGAATAAAGGATAGTACAAATCAAAACCAATTCCGGCTTCTAAACTTACATTTACATTGGAGATGCCCAACTCTGTTACCGTATTGTCCAAACCACGTTTTCCAGAAGCTTCAATGGCTGGTTTAGCTCCGCCAATCATATACATGCGGATGTTTCCTCTTCGCTCTGATTTATATTTTAACAACACCGGAAACTCCACCATAGTAGTTTCTATCAGTTCATCTTCAAATGTTTCATCGGTAAATTGGTAACGAAGTTTATGTTCGTAGAAGCCTACTTTAGGTGTAAGTCGTAAATCAAAAAAATCGGCCAATCTGTAGTTTACAATAAACCCTAACGAGAATCCGGGAGACCAGTACGGAACGACCGAATGAACCGTATCAAACTGTTGGGTAACAAACTGATCGGCATAGTTAATCTGGTAGGTGGTAGTATGCAGTCCTATTAAAAAACCGTAGGTAAGTTTACGGTCGTCATAGTTCGGATTGTTCTTTTCTACCCAGCGAGTTTTTTGAGCTATACTTGGTAATGTACAGCCTACCAGTAGTAAAAAAACTATTACTTGGTTCCGATATAAATGGAGCTTATTCCAAACGTGAGTGGCTTGCATTGTGTGTTTTTAAATCCGACTTGATGCAGGATGCTGAGAAAATCTTCTCCATCCGGAAAGGCCTCAACAGACTCTGGTAAGTACGTGTAAGCAGCTTTATCGCTCGATACCAACCTGCCAATTTTCGGTAAAATGAATTTAAAATAAAAATTATACACTTGCTTAAAGGGAAACTTCTTAGGTCTTGAAAACTCAAGTACTACTACCGTTCCACCTGTTCGTAATACCCTAAAAATCTCGGCCAGGCCTCTTTCTAAGTTTTCAAAATTACGTACACCAAATGCAACGGTCACAGCATCAAATTTATTTTCCTCGAAGGGAAGATTCTCTGAATCGCCATACACTAAACTAACACTGCCATCCAATTTTTTGGCCGTTACCTTCCTGCGCCCTACTTCCAACATACCTTCGGAGATATCAACTCCGATGGTCATATCAGGCTTTAGTGATTGCGCTTGGAGAGCAAAATCACCTGTTCCGGTAGCTACATCTAATAATTGCTTGGGCTGGAGTGGTTTAAGCAAACCAACAGCTTTCTTTCGCCAAGCCTTATCGATACCTAAACTTAAAAAATGGTTGAGGAAATCATACCGATGACTAATGTTATCAAACATTTTAGCCACCTGTTCTTTCTTTGAGGACTGTTCTTCTTTATAAGGTACTACCGCCATGCACTCCGTTTTACTTACTTAACACGGCCGAAGTTAGGGGGTTTGCACTTACCAAAGAAATAATGTCATTTTTGAAGTACTTTAAACTCCACGCGCCTGTTCAGCTCTCGTCCATCCTCTTCATCATCGTTACTCGCCAGCGGCTGAGACTTACCATACCCAACAGTAGTTACCCTGCGTGTATCAATACCCTTTTTCGTGAGGTAATCTTTCACAGCCTGAGCGCGTCTTAACGACAATTGCTGGTTATACTGCTTCGTGCCCACAGCATCGGTGTGGCCACCTATCTCGATGATCATGCCGGGGTTTTGCTGCAACATACTTTCCAACTTATTCAACTCGGTATACGATTCTGTTTTGAATGTAGCCTTATCGAAATCAAAGTAAAGATTGCGCAATACCGAGCTTACGCCAACAGCAATTTTTCGCAACTCAACTGATCGGTTTATAGTTTTCTCTTTGGTAGTGGCTGCTTCCAGCTTCAAGTTTAGATTTTGATACACATACCCATCGCGTTCAACAGACAAACGATAATCTTTAGCTACCGAACTACTTACTGCAAACTGGAACACTCCTGGCCCTTGGTTAGTAACAGCTACAATTATATTGTCTTTCGCTCCCTGCAATCGAACCTTTGCATCGAGGGGAGTTTTTTCAATAGCATCAGTTACGGTAACAATAAATTTGATTGGTATGATAGGCTCCTTTTTAGGCTCTACCTTAGGTTCGTCTTTTGGCTTCACCACCGGATCGGGCTTGGGGTCGGGTTTAACAACTACAACCGGATCGGGCTTAGTGTCGGGTATTGGATCGGGTTTGGGATCTGGCGTAACTACAGCCACTGCTTCAACCGAATCCTTTTTCGCTACAATTGGTTCTCGCTCACTAACCGGTTCAACATTTTTTAATCCTTCCGGAATAGTAATCATATAGATATCTGTATATCCCATGCCGTCTTCACGAACTGAGGAGTAGTAAGCACGCTTACCGTCTTTGGATGAAACAAAGTAAATATCATCATCGGGTGTGTTAATGGGATAACCCAAATTCTCAGGCTCCGACCATTCATTAGTAGCCGGATTAAAGGTTGACTTAAACACATCAAACCCACCCATACCTTTCCTACCCTTTGTGCTGAAGTAAAGCGTTACCCCGTCATAATCGATAAACGGAGCATCGTCATCCTGATCACTATTAATTTTAGGGCCCAGATTTTTTACATTAGACCACTGTCCTTTACTGTCTTTTGTAGCTCTATAAATATCTAATCCACCAAAACCACCAGGGCGGTTACTGGAGAAATAAAGTGTGCGCTCGTCTTGCGAAATAGTGACAGACTTTTCTTCGAAGCTGGAGTTAATAATACCGGGTAATGGTTCGGGAGTGCCCCAAGCTCCGTCTGCTCCACGCTCAGAGAAGTAGATATCTCCACCACCTTCATCCTTAAAAATAAACAAGGTATTACCATCGGCCGATAGCGCCAGGTTTGAATCGTGATAAGGTGTGTTTACTACGGGACCAATATTTACTGCACGGCTCCAGCCCGAAGCTGTTTTACGGGATGTGAAAATATCTTCATACGGCTTGTTATCCTCAAACACGTTTTGATTTAGGTTGTCTTCTCGTCTGCGCGTAGTAAAAACTATCTCATCTTCATCTTCATTAAGTACAGGTGCGTAATCTTCAAATTCAGAGTTTATTTCTCGACCGATATTTACGATTGAAAAATTGCCTGGCTTAGAGATAAATTCACGGCCATTTTCACTTTCAAAAATGGCGCGATCTACCATAGGCAATGGCACCTTATCTTTTCCTTGGTAGTTTGGTTTGCTTACTAACCGATCTTTATAAAGATTGTAAAATTTGATAGCCTCGTCAAAGTTCTCCCCATATTGATAACTTCTACCAATGGTATATTCGATATCAAATCGGTAATCCGGATCTTGTCTGTAAACACGAAGTAAGTACTTGGCAGCACGGCTTTTACCAATCGTTAACAAGTGTAATCGACCGGCTTCGTAGTTAGCCTTTAAGAATGTAGTGTCCAGATCGGCCGCTTGGGCAACAAGGTCACGCGCATCATCCATCGCCTGGGTGGCCTCCATAATAAGGTCTGCCTGCTCCATGAGTTGGCGTGCCAATTCCTTGGGGTCTTGCTGGCTGAAACCAGGAGTAAATATTGCCAGTGAAAGAGATAAAAAAATCAGTACACTTCGGATACTGGACATCGTTTAAAAAATTTTGACTCTAAAGTAAAACTAAAAATGTTTAACAAGATAGTGACAAGATACTAAAAAGCGCAATTTTAGGACATAAAATTGGAGTCATAAGGCATAGGTCTATTACATTATTAGTATTTTGGCCTTCAATCATTACTTTAAGCATGAAGATCAACCAAGCCGAATTCATTTCCAGTCATGCCGATGTACAAAAATGTCCTCCACCTGATAAGCCGGAGTTCGCTTTCATTGGTCGATCGAACGTTGGGAAATCCTCGTTGATCAATATGCTGACGCAAACAAAAAAGCTAGCTAAGACTTCCGTTAAGCCGGGTAAAACCCAAACTATCAATCACTTTCTAATTAATAAGTCGTGGTATTTAGTCGACTTACCCGGATATGGATATGCCAGCGTAAGTAAAAGTTTGCGCCATGGTTTTGGTAAAATGATTGAGCAGTATATACTGAACCGCGAAAGTCTATCATGCTTGTTTATATTAATCGATGCGCGCTTAGAACCTCAATCGATCGACTTAAACTTTATCCAATGGGCCGGAGAAAAAGGTGTGCCGCTAGCGCTACTCTTTACTAAATCGGATAAACCAAAACGAAACGAACTGCAAAAAAACTTCAAGCAATTCGAAAAGGAATTACTTACCTCATGGGACGAACTACCACCCATACTCTTCACTTCGGCAGTCGAAAAAACAGGTCGTGATGAAGTACTCGCGTTTATTGAAGAGGCTTTACAAAACAAATCATAGTACCGTTATGGGTTGTGTACTTATCGCTTGATTTAGTAGTTTTGAGCCCACGTAAAATTATGTTATGACATTAGCTGAAATAGCCACGATATCGGGTAAAGGAGGTTTGTTTAAAGTATTATCACCCACCAAATCGGGTGTGATTTTAGAATCGCTTGACGAAACAAAAACAAAAATTGTAGCTACCGCCAATAATAAACTTTCCGTACTAAGTGAAATCTCGATATATACCACTACAAAAGAAGGTACCACCGATTTGCAGGAAGTTTTAAAAAGGATACATCAGGAATTTGGTAATGATTTAGGTCTTGATGCCGATGCGGATTCCAGTGAATTAAAAGCATTTCTAAAATCAGTATTACCAACGTACGATGAAGCCCGTGTTTATGTATCTGATATCAAAAAACTAGTTCGGTGGTATGGCATCATCAGTCAACAGGTACCTGAAATTCTAACACAATCAACAGACGAAAAGAAAGAAGATAAAAAAGAAGGAGACGAGAAAAATGAAACGCCAGAATAGGTAGTACTTAACCAAAACTCTCCGCTTTCTCAACCATATTTTTAGAACCCACATAAAATGGTGTTCGTTGGTGTAAGTCTTTTAGTTCGATATCCAAAATTCTATTTTTTCCATCGGTCGCTTTTCCTCCGGCTTGTTCGGCAAGAAACGCTAACGCATTACACTCATACATTAATCGAAGTTTACCATGGATATCTTTAGCCGTAGCCGGATAAATATAGATACCTCCCTTTAACAGATTTCGATGAAAATCGGCTACCAGCGAACCAATGTATCGTGCCGTATAGTGTTGATCTTTACAGTATTGCAGATACGCCTTTACGCCAGGCGAAAATGAATTCGATGGCCCCTCGTTTACTGAATAAATTCTTCCATTCTCCGGAATTTTCATGTCCGGATGTGATAGAAAATATTCTCCCAGTGTAGGTTCGTAAGTAAAACCATTCACACCATGCCCGGTAGTATACACTAACATAGTAGACGAACCATATAATACATACCCAGCAGCTACTTGCTCTGCACCACGTTGCAAAATATCGATGGGTTGAATAGGTGTTCCATCCGGACTCTTGCGTCTGTAGATAGAAAAAATGGTTCCGATAGAAACATTTACATCAATGTTCGAAGATCCATCTAACGGATCGATGGCAATAACATATTTACCATCGTTATTCACATCAATAAACGATTCATCTTCTTCTGAAACCAATGCGCATACCTCACCCCCTTTTGCTAAAGCTCGCGTAAACCGAATGTTTGCTAAAACATCTAATTTTTGTTGATCCTCACCTCCGGTATTTTGTGAACCAACAGCACCCATAATGTCGATGAGTCCTGCTTTGCTTACTTCCCGATTAACCACTTTAGACGCTAACGCAATATCGCGCAATAGTTGTGATAGCTCTCCGCTAGCAAACAGAAACTGATCTTGATTATTTTTTATAAATCGATCGAGTGCCGTGCCGATAGAATGCGCAATGCGCGATGACTCAATACTTGGTAAGTGGGCTTTATTAACTGATCTTTGCATGCTTTTAAAATTAACGTAAAGTTATATCGCAAACGATTGAATACAACTAAAATGGACGTTTTTAAATTTGGAGGTGCCTCCCTTAAAAATACAGTAGGAATACAAAACGTAGCCTCCATCATTCAAGCAGCCCATACTCAATCATTACTGGTTGTTGTTTCGGCTATGGGTAAAACAACCGATACCTTGGAAGTAATTGCCCATGCTACAAGATCAGCAATTGAACGAAACAATGCCTTAGAAATCTTAAAAAAATATCATCAATCGATTTCTAATGAGTTGCTACTGGAT
>CAYNKN010000003.1:15022-31483 GCA_964397805.1 uncultured Chryseolinea sp.
AAAATTTTTAATGCCCAACTTCTTGATCGCCATTCGCTAATTGAAGACGATCAATATTATGATCATGTAGTTTCTCAAGGAGAGCTCATCTCTTCACAAATTTTATATTACTACCTTCTCGACTTAGGTGTTGATGCACAATGGATTGATGCACGCCATTACATCTGTACCGATTCAAGCTTTCGAGAAGCAAAAGTAGATTGGGCTAAAACAGGTGAGCGTATTCAAACTCTTATAGCACAACCCACTAAAAAAGTAATTATTACTCAAGGCTTTATCGGTCGTACACCGGAAGGCTCCACTACTACATTGGGGCGAGAAGGCTCTGATTTTACTGCTGCCATCTTCGGATCATTACTGCACGCGAAGTCGGTTACTATTTGGAAAGATGTGCCGGGTGTGATGAATGCCGATCCGAAACGCTTATCGGGAGCTGTTGTATTCGATGAACTCCCATACAAAGAAGCCGCTGAGATGACCTACTACGGAGCTTCGGTCATTCATCCTAAAACTATTAAGCCACTAGCCAATCTAGACATACCGTTGTGGGTAAAGAATTTTACTGATCCTGGATTACCCGGAACAAAAATTCATGCGTGTATGCTTGATCAGCTTCCGCCACTTATTGTGTTTAAAGAAAACCAATGTCTTATCTCTTGTAGGGTAACTGACTTCACCTTTATTAGCGAACATCAGCTAAGTATCATCTTTCAGCTTCTTTCTGAATTAGACATCAAAATTAATGTAATGCAGAACTCTGCAATTTCGTTTTCGTTTTGTATCGACTTTCGTGAACGAAAAGTGATGAAACTGATCGAGCAATTACAACAAACATTTGAAGTGTACTATAATTTAGGGCTCACGTTAATTACAGTAAAAAATTATGACGCATTAACCTTCGATACCTATCGAAATCAACCCGGAGTTTTATTAGAACAATCATCGCGATCAACACTCCAAGTGCTTGTAAAAAAGTAAGTACCATCATTGCCAGACATTTACCCGTATGCTTACTAACTATTCGGAACATTCGATTCACGCAGCATGCGCACCGTCATAAAACCAAGTACCAAAATTACGATAACAATAGCTGCCCAAATAAAAAGTGTACTGGTAAAAAACTCAGGTGTAGCTTTCGCATCTTTAACGTCAATTGATTTAATACTTTCCAAATTTAGTACAGGTAATTGATCCGGAATACTATCTCTAAAAAAAGCTAGATCATAAACAGGAGAAGATAAAGTTGGTGCACCTGCTTTTAATACATACTGATTATCTGCTATTAACCATGTAGTAAGGTATCGATTGAGTTGATAAGCCGTAGCTTCGCGAATACGTAGCGATGGATTATTCTCGTTTTCGATAATCAATAGAAATGAGTTAGATTTTACTCCGTCAAACTGAACCGCCACCGGACGCGTAGAGTGGATTTCAAAAGTAGTAACATAGCGTAACCACTTTTCTGACTTACCATTTTTTAATGTTCGCGATTCGGAGGAGTACAATGAAGCACTCCGTTTATAAAAGGGTGGGCCTTCAATACGAAACGTAAATTGCTCAACAAACTGTGCATCTTTTAAAGTAAGCGTTACATAGGTTTTGCGTTCTTTAATACTATCAGCCTGAGCAACCACTACCGGAATCTCCGTATACTTTCCACTAGCCGATGTTGTTTCATAGAAACCAGCACTTAAAATATTTAGAGGTGCAGTTGTGGAATCATTTATATGCAATGCATAGTATTGATAATTACTAAGTGGAAAATCTATTATTCTAATCTCTGTTGTTCGCTGCCGATTGCTCAAGGTGTTCAACGTAAATTGCTGCTTTAAGGCATACCATTCTTGTTGATTATCGCTACCTAATAAGGTAGCGTTTTTTGTTACCTCTGCATTTTTTATTTCTAAACTTATATTATTAATCGCCTGTCGATTCGTGTTTTCTAAAATCAGCGAGGTGCAACATCCGGGCTCTTGCCTTTTCTCAAGGATTTTATACGACTTAAATTCTTGCTGATGATAACGCGCACGTTCCTCTTCTAACAGAAAAGGAACTTCGCGGCCAGCCGAATCAAAAATTCTGATATCTGAAAAATCGGCAGCCGCGTATGTACTAAGTTGAGGTGGCAAAGGAATTTGATAAAATCCATCCACTTTAACAGTAGGTAATGTAGCTTCCGCCTTAAAAGATTGTGCGTTGGTGATTGTAACCATGCACATTACTATCAGCAATAATATGTATCGGATCATAAAATTTCTTCCGTTTCAGGTTTGGGTGCTTCACTATCAGCCAGTAAAAATGTTTTTAATCGTTGATACATAAATGAAACCACTAATAACAAAATACCAAGCGAAATAAACGCAGCAATTTTTCCGCCTTCTGAAATACCTCGGATATCCACCAAGAAAAGTTTCAACAGTGTTACTAAAAATAAGGTAAGCGAAATAATGCGTAGGTGTTTTAGTTTTCTTTTTAATCCTACAGCAATTAAAATAAATGAAGCAACACCCCATAAAATAGGAAACCCGATTTTATGATTTTGAGTAAGCAGAAAATCAATGGAGCGTTGTTCAGAAAATCCGGCCATCACTACATGATGATCTAGCTCGGCACTGGCAACAAACACGAAAAAGAAAACATAAAACCAGGAATACAGATTATAAGTCCTTTTATGTAAATCTGCGAACGATCTGATTTTGGGTAAACTAATCGCGGCCGCCAACACCACTAAAACCACTAATAAATAATGAAATAAAAATCCAGTATGGGGTTCATCATATAAAAGCACACCATCGCGAGCAAAAATAATTTCTTGATGGTAATACAGTAAGTAACTTATCATCGCTAATACTCCCCACCATCCAAAGGCTTGTTTAACATTTTGTGGTATAGCTAAACGGCTGCTCACCACTAACAGCATTAGCATAAAAAACATATTGTAAGTACCTATAATAATGTGATGGGTACTAAATTGAATTTCATTCTGGTATAACTGATAACGCAACTCCAAAAACTGGCTGGTATACAACAACACAATACCGGTAACAATTAAACCAATTTTAAAGTATTGAACATAAGTTTTGTTTTCCTGTGTTTCATTTTTTAAAAGGTAAATAACTCCGGCAATGGCACCCAGTGAAAACAATCCGGTGATGTAGGCTTTATTAAGCATAATACGCATAGGAATATCGCCTAACATATAAAGCTTTTCCCAATCCATTAATAAGCTGATAACCATCAACACCAACACAACAACGGAAGCTATCTTCATTAATCGAATACTTGACTTTTGCGACAACCACAGTAACAATACTGCTTCGGCAGCCCAAAATAGTGTAATGTAATTTCCTTCTAATTGAATAGGTGCGGCCAAGCTGATAAACGTAAGCACTAAGCCAATTAATAAGAACACCAAATTTCTATCAACTTGCGATCGTTTATATAAACTGAAGGCCAACACAAAATTAATAACACCTAATGCTGCCGTAAATAAACCTTTTAGGTGATCGCCCGAAGGGTTGTTTAAAATAACCATACCCGCTGCATAGTAAAAGAAAGTATTACTAAGTAATAGTGTAATTTCAATAGCTTTAAAAGGTGTGCGTAACCGAAGATTATTCACCAAGTTCATCGCGAAAAACACAGCGTAAAAAAGTGTTGCAAATGTAAATGCTCCGCCCACCATAGGCGCTGTGTTATCAAACTTAACACCAAGCCATGAGCCAAATAATATCAGTGTAAATACGTAACAGATAATAGTTACCAGATTCCATTTTTTATAGTAGGCTAACACCAGCATGCCGGTATCCAATATCAGTATGTAGCTAAACAACACCACATAATTTCCCTCGCCTGTGCTAACCATAAACGGAGAAGCAAAGCCACCGAGAATAGAAAATATAGCCAGCTCCATGCGGTTATATCCCAGTGATAAAAGGACGGTAAATGCTGTGATCACCAGCATGATAATGAATGCAGCAGTCTGAGAAAATAATTGATACTCATGAAAAGCGATGGCAATGGTAAGGTATAGTACCGCAATACCACCACCCACTAACACCGAGCTAAAAGCAGCAAACATTTTTCGCATACGATGCGCCACTGCCAACAATGCACCACCACACAGTATACCGATAAATACACGCCCGATTTCATTAATCCAATCTTGATCAATAGCATACTTCACAAAGAAGCCAATACCTAGTACCAAAATGCCTATACCAATTTTATTCGCGAGGTTCTCACCAATAAATTTTTCTAAGTCGGGATTGCGTTCGAAAAAACCTGGCTTAGTTGGTTTAACCGGAGCAGGTTCAACAACACGTAGAGTTGGTTGTGTTGGCGGAGCGATAATCGGTTGTGCAAAAGTTACCTTTTCGATGGCGGGCTCAATCGGTTTAACCACAGGCGGTATCACTTCCTTTACCGGTATTGCAGTTGGTTTTGCTGCTGCAACAATTGCTTCCTCTTTGGCTTTAGATACCGGTGGTATAGTTGGTGCTGTGGGTTGTGAAAACCGTGCCTTGGTGAGTTCAGTAGAGATTTCTTCTAATCGTTTTTGAATAACATCAAACTTTGCCGTCAAGGAATTTCGAATGCTTATCATTAGAAAAATAATAATGATGGCAAGAATAAATAGAATGGCTTCCATGCAAAATAGGTTTGTAGTAGGTATTTAAAATAGCAACGGTTACTTCTAATTTGCCTAACAAAAAGCTTTACTTAGTTAACTACTTAAGGGTATGTATACGGCCAATATCTACCAAATGGTTTAAAAAATTATCCAGCGAACGATCTAATATATTAAATACTTCTTGAAAACTTTCTTCCCCGCCATAGTAAGGATCTGGCACTTCTCCATTCTTACCTAAAACATCATACGCCCGAAGTAACTCAACTTTTTTCTCTACTTCACTATCGGAGGTTAATCGCAAAATGTTTTTATGGTTTGAATAGTCCATCGCCAAAATAAAATCGAAATAGTTTAAATCAGCTTCCGTAAGTTGTCTTCCACGATGCGTTAACACAACACCATTATTACGTGCATTTGCAATTGTTCGGCTGTCGGGAGGATCGCCAATGTGGTAGTTGGAAGTACCACACGAATCAATCTCCAATTGATCTTCTACTTTACGCGACTTGGTTTTATGTTTTAAAATACCTTCTGCTAATGGCGACCGACAAATATTTCCTAAGCAGACAAACAATACTTTTACGGGAGTCACATTCATAGAATACGCGTTTTCAATAGGTTTTTGAGTGACTTCGTGACGTATGGATTACAACCCAAACTGCCCAACGACTGCCAAGTTCTTTTAAGTGCCATTAATCGGGTTCAAAAATACAATCCCACAGGTTACAAATAACACGAGTCCTTGATTTATACATGCATAGCACACTTTTTTTAAGTACTGCTTTTTTGATGGAAAAGTCCCCCTCCGCTCATGAGGGGGCTTTTCTTTTTAGTCAATACCACACATTTTTTTAGCTTTGTTGCAAATACATGTACCATGGAATTAATCATCGTAACAGAAAGCTATCAACCCGGCATTGCACTTATTCAACTTAACAGACCCAAAGAATTAAATGCGCTCAACCCACAACTTATGCAAGAAGTGCGTGATGCACTGCATGCGTTGGATGGCAACCCAGAAGTTAAGGTGATCATTATAACCGGAAACGAAAAGGCATTTGCCGCAGGGGCGGATATCAAACAAATGGCTGATAAGTCTGCTATTGATATGCTGATGATCGATCAGTTTAGTACATGGGATCAAATACGTAAAACAAAGAAACCTATCATTGCTGCGGTATCTGGTTTTGCCTTAGGTGGTGGATGTGAGTTTGTGATGACGTGCGATATGGTTATCGCCTCTGAAACAGCTAAGTTCGGACAACCCGAAATTAAACTTGGAACCATACCCGGTGCCGGAGGAACTCAACGATTAACAAAAGCCATCGGCAAAGCAAAAGCGATGGAGTTAATTCTTACGGGTAGATTTCTGTCGGCAGAAGAAGCGCTCTTTTATGGATTAGTAAACAAAGTAGTTCCGGTAGAAATGTATTTACAAGAAGCGGTAACCTTGGCAACAGAAATTGCCAGCATGTCGGGTGTAGCCGTACAGTTAGCAAAAGAAGCTATTAATCGATCGTTCGAAACACAACTAGACGAAGGGTTAATGTTTGAACGAAAAAACTTTTACCTCACGTTTGCATCCGAAGATCAAAAAGAAGGAATGGCTGCCTTTATCGAAAAACGCAAACCTGTTTATAAAAACAAGTAATCGATACTTTACTATCGCACATTAATACCAAAGCCTACTGTAAGCGCATTGTACCGCTGTAAGGTATAGTCGGCATGAAGTGTAAACACTGCAAGCTTTAGTCTAAAGCCCACCGTAGCGCGTGGACCAGAAGCTGCAAAACGCAGGTTAACCGGATCAATTTCTTCTGGTTGAATTTCGCCATCACCGTTTACATCCCACTTACCTAACATACCAATGTTCGATCGGGCAATGTTGTAACCGGCTCCACCATACACCGTAAGCACCGATACCTTTTTTGAAATCAGCCCTTGAATAGTCGTGGCGTTCATAGCAAATTCTCCGCGTGTATCTTCCGAAGTTTGGTCACTTGCATCGGGTGTATAGGCATAATCCAACTGCAAACGTGTATAGCCTACAAAACCAGATAAATCGAATGGCAACAGTTTTAATCCGGGAATGTATTGCTTTATATCATGCATTACTCCGATACCAAACATGCGCACGTTTCCATCATCGCCTAGTTTAACATTTGGAATAAATCGAATTTTAATATCGGTGTTCATGGGTAGCCCAAAACCTAACCCAACCATGGGTACAGGCATCCAGTTTTTTCCTAACTCACCTTTTAAGTCAATACCCGCAGGTCCTTCAAAAGTTTCCGATGGTGCGTCCGTTGGAAAATAAACAGGCTTACGATTAGGCCCAAATATCGTAGGTGCATTGGGGAAGTCAGGCGAATTTTGCGACAGCTGCACCGATGTAAGACCTAATGCAGAGACATTGTAAAACAACTCATCGGTAGGAATCGTCATCGCACTACCGGTAAACGTTAAATCAAACCCAGCAATTTTATGTGGCTTCGCAGTATTGTACCAACCTTGGTTTAAGCCGGAGCTAACACTTTTCATAAACGGACTAATATACCCTTCAATAAGTTTTTTTCCGTCAGCGATGTTATCTCTTAAAAGCTGATCAACATCTTGAGCACGCGTTTCAAAACACGTTAGTACAACAAGCGTAAAGCATAGTAGTGAATAACGAAGAGTCATAAGGATAGGGCTTTTTTGAATTATACTCAAAAGTATAGATTAAAATAAACTTTATTTCTACCCTGTTCAACAAAATAATGGTTGATTGGCAGAAGGTGTTATTTTTACCTCACCATGAAGACTTTATACTCTGCTGCCTTACTTTTTTTACGACTCGGCTTTCGGTTAGCGGCTTTCGTAAACCCTAAAGCAAAAGAGTTTGTGCACGGTAGAAAAAATCTATTTGAACAGCTCATTGCATCATGGAAAGTAACTGATCAACCCATTGTGTGGGTACACTGTGCTTCACTTGGTGAGTTTGAACAAGGTCGCCCCATTATTGAAGCATTGAAGCAAACGTATCCAACGGTAAAAATTCTGCTTACATTCTTTTCTCCTTCAGGATATACGGTGAGAAAAAATTACGACAAAGCCGATTACGTTTGCTACTTACCTTGGGATACTGCACACAATGCCAAAAAATTTATTTCGATTGTAAAACCCACCCTGGCCATTTTTGTGAAGTATGAATTTTGGTTTCATTATACTACCTGCCTAAAAAAAAATAACATACCCATTTTATCGATATCTTCTATTTTTAGAAAAGACCAACTGTTCTTTAAATCATACGGAGAATTTTATAGACGCATTCTTCATCAGTTCTCCTTCTTTTTTGTACAGAACGATGAGTCTATAAAACTCTTACGCTCGATTGGTATTGAGCATTGTGTACGGGCTGGTGATACGCGATTCGACAGAGTTTTTCAATTGGTAAAACAAGCGGATAATATCCCGATTGCCAATCAGTTTAAAGCCGGACAAAAAGTTTTTGTTATTGGTAGTTGTTGGCCAGAAGATATCAACCTATTAGCACCGTTTATAAACGAGAACATGCTTAAGTTTATACTGGCACCTCATGAAATTACAGAAGATTCAATTTCACAAATAGAAGATGCGTTACAAGTAAAAGCTATACGTTATTCGCAGGCGGCAGATAAAGAGCTGGAAGACTATCAAGTACTTATTATCGACAACATGGGTATGCTCTCACGACTTTATCGCTATGGAGAGTTTGCCTATGTAGGTGGTGCCTTTGGTAAAGGACTTCATAATATTTTAGAAGCAGCATGTTATGGTATACCGATCTTTTTTGGCAACACGAATTATGAAAAATTTCAGGAAGCTACTGATCTAATCAATCGGGGTGGTGCGTTTGAAGTACGTGACTTTTCTGATTTTAAAGCAAAGTATGAAATGTTGAATAGTCCCGAGAGTTTTCTACTAGCATGCGAAGTAACGCGCCAATATGTTGTAGAGAATTTAGGCGCTACCGAAAAAATAATGGCACACTGTCGTAAACTATTATCATGAACTCCACCATACAAGGTAAAGTAATGCGCTCCACAGGTTCGTTTTACGAAGTAATGGCTATGGATGGAACGATCTATACATGCCGTGTTCGTGGAAAAATTCGGTTAGCAGATAGTAAAGAAAACAACCCGGTAGCGGTTGGCGATCAGGTGATGATCCTACTTGAAAATAATACCGGCTCCATTACAGAAATACTACCGAGAGAAAATCACATGCTCCGGCAGTCGGTAAAAAAAACAGGGCATTCGCAAGTACTTGCTGCCAACATAGATCAAGCCCTCTTAGTAGCTACC
The DNA here is from genome assembly GCA_964397805.1 of uncultured Chryseolinea sp. Lineage (GTDB taxonomy): Bacteria > Bacteroidota > Bacteroidia > Cytophagales > Cyclobacteriaceae > Chryseolinea. The sequence continues at coordinate 23,981 of CAYNKN010000003.1, forward strand.
TTAGCATTGCCACGCACTTCTGTTGGTTTCATCGATCGATTTTTAGTAAGTGCCGAAGCTTTTCGGATACCTCAAATTATTGTTTTTAATAAACGTGATCTTCTAAGCGAAGAAGGTAAAGAGACACAAGCAGCACTCGCTACACTCTATGAGCGATTAGGTATTACGTGTTTTTCGATTGCCGCATTGCATGACGACCTGCAACCAATACACGAAATACTAATAGGAAAAACTACGTTAATAGCAGGTCACTCTGGTGTTGGAAAATCTACGCTACTCAATGCCTTGTCATCTGCGATTAACCAGTCCGTTGGTGATATCTCGGCATCATCAGAAAAAGGAACACATACTACCACCTTTGCCGAAATGTTTCAACTCGATAGTAACACTTTTGTTATTGATACACCCGGAGTAAAAGAGTGGGGTTTGGTAAACATGAACGAACAAGAACTTTCTGATTACTTTCCGGAAATGCGCAATAGCAGACTTGACTGCAAGTTTGGCGCGCGGTGCATTCACACCAACGAACCTGCCTGCGCTGTGATTGATGCTGTAAAAAAAGGTGACATCGCGATAGCTCGTTACGAAAGCTATCTAAGCATGTTGTTGGGAGAAGACAACCGCAAGTAAACGTGTTGCCATCTCCAAAATACTTTATCAATTAGATATGCTGATCAATCAAGATCACATTGCCGTCTGGATCCGTCACCATAAAACTTGCAGGACCGGAAGTATTTTCGTCAGCTTCGGTCATGAGCATAATACCTTTTGATTTTACATGTTTCTGAATCTCACGGATATCTGTATAGTTATCCAACGTACTAGCTTGTTGATCCCAACCTGGATTGAAGGTTAGAATGTTATTTTCGAACATACCCTGAAATAATCCAATAAGTGAATCTTCGTTTTTCATGATCAGATAGTTCTGCTCCAGACTTCCAGCAAATACGGTGAATCCTAAATTTTCATAGAATTGCTTTGAAGCGTTAATGTCCTTGACACTAAGGCTTACGGAAAATGCTCCTAATTTCATGGTTGTTGATTGGTTGCTTTCACTAGGTGTGGTTGGCTCAATAACCTGTTGTTTCGTTTCTGGTTGTTTAAGCATAATTGACTTCGTAAAAAAGCCAAGTATAAACGACAGTGTTACGCCTAAAATAAATGGAATAATCTTTTTCATTTTAGTAAGGTATTTAAGCTGTAGATATATCAGAAAATAGTATAGTAATGATCAACTCAAGATTTACTTAATCAACTGAAGCAGTTGTTGGTTGCTTGAATAGTTGTATGGTAAAATCTAATAACTCGGAACCTCCTACTTTACCATGTCCGGGTATAACAATTTCTATCGCAGGATATCTTTCCTTAATCTTCTTCACGGTTGCCGACCATGCCTTTACATTTGCATCGCCCAAATATCCCTCGCCAGCGCCTACTTCTTTTATCAGACATCCTCCAAAAATAGCATTATCATCAGGAAAATAACCAATTACGTTATCCATTGTATGGCCTTCTCCAAAATACAATGCATACACTCTTTTATCACCGACTTGCAGCATCAACGAGTCCGTAAAATTTTGGATAGGCTTTGAATATACGATCTGCTTACTTTTTAATAATGCAATAGTTCTATCAGAAGCATAAACAGGAATGTTTTGTACATTAAACTCTTCCAGGCCTCCTACGCAATCACTATGGAAATGTGTAGGAATCACTGCACGAATCTGGCTTGCTAGTTCGTGTGTTGTATAGTGAAGTAATTCTGCAGCACTTTCCGTATCGGATGGAGTATCAAAAATAATTGTTTCACCATTGTTTTCAACTAGCATACCATTACAAGGCACATTGCCAAAATCAGTAGTCTGCAAAAAAGAAGTATGCAGGTATACATGCTTAGAAAGTTTTTGAATAATTAGTTTGTCAGATTTATAGACGATGGAATCGCTGCCCAAAGCAAAGTCCGTTGAGGTTTCCTCCTGCTCCGTTACCCCATTCTTTTTTTCTGAAATATTTGTACAAGAAAGTAATACCTGTAGAGAAACTATACATGCGATCAAAAAACTATGCTTCATTTTATCTGTGTTTTCTACTAATGTAGATTTTGAAATACTAGTTTCCAATTATAGCGTGCTCATTTTAAAGAAATTCAAATAATGTCACCACCTATCATGACTTTGCTACAAACCTAGTACGTTTTTTAATTTCACATAGCCACTCTTACTTAGCGGCACGCGTACGCCAGATTTTAGTAAAGCTACATGCGTATCTTTTTCTAACGGCTCAATACGTGTAAGCTGCGCTAACTGAATAATGTAAGAGCGATGCACACGAACAAACTGATTTGCATCTAATACATTTTCATAATACCCCATAGTCTTTTTCTTAAGAAACATTTCCTTCTGCGAGAATATTTTCACGTAATCATCGTATGCTTCAATATACTGAACCTCATGCACAGGAAGTATACGAATATTACCTGCCTCTTTAACAACAATACGCAAACGTTCTTCAGGTTGCCGAATAGTTTCGTTTGCTATAATTGCTATTGGTGTACTCTCCTTTTTCCCGTGATGGAGTAACCACTTATTCATGGCCTTGTCAAAACGTTCTTTACTATACGGTTTTAATAAGTAATCTAACGCATGTGCCTCAAAGGCTTTCATGGCATATTCATCAAAAGCTGTAGTAAAGATAACAGCGGGTGGCTCATCGACTAACTCCAGCATTTCAAAACCATTAATCTTCGGCATTTGAATATCCAGAAATATCAAATCGGGTTTATGTTGCGTAATAGCTTTCACACCTTCAAAGCCATCGTTACATTCTTCGGCAATATGTATTTCCGGATACGCTTGAAGATACTCACGGGTAATACTACGTGCCAGAGGTTCGTCATCAATGATAAGTGCTTTGATCATACGCCTTGCGGAATTTTAATGATGGTACTAAATGTATTTTCGTGTTGCACAGTGTTTAGTAAATCAGTGCGCGCATACAGTAAGTATAGTCTACGTTGAATCGAGTTTAACCCAAAGCCAGTACCACTTCGGGGTGATGTGGTCTGTTTATCGAAGGGATTTTTTACCGCGATTACCAAGTATCCGTTTTCAGATTGCGCGTGTAATGAAATCGTAATAACTCCGATAGTATCATACAGTCCAAACTTAATCGCATTTTCAACAATGGGTTGTAAAAGTAAATTAGGGAGTGTCATGGTTGATGCATTCTCTTCATGCTCAATAACAACATTTAACCGATGCCCAAAACGAACCTTTTCAATTTCCAAGTACAAATGCAGATGGGCGAGTTCTTCTCGCAGTGTTACTAATTGTTGATTGTCGCGCTTAATGGTGCCTCGCAAAAAATCAGAAAGTTGTTGAATCATCAGCCGCGCTTCCGTTGGTTTCAATCCTACCAAAGCGCTAATGGAGTTTAAACTATTAAATAAAAAATGTGGTTGAAGTTGCTGGCGAAGTGTAAAGAGTTCTGCTTCGCGCGCTAATTTTGCTGCATCGTTTTCGAGTGCTTCGCTAGCGCGCTGGTCTTGAATATAATACCACATCCAACTAGTTGCGGCCATGAGTGTTATAATAAGCCACGAAAACAAACCACGCAATGCCGTAGAGTTCTTTATGTAACCTAAATAACTTTCGCTTGGCGATATAGGCAATTTAAGCATAAGGTATTGGTGCAGAAAAGTACACACCGCTGCAAGCGCAATACTCCAACCAATAACATAAAAACCTTTTTGTGGACTTGGTCGATAGTATTGTAGTGAAGTGTGTGTAATGTAGCCGGCAGTTGCTAGTAGTAAGTTTAAGTTTACCGTATCTGCTAAGGCCACATGCCAAGGAAATGAAAAAGTAAGTACAAGGGCATAGGTTTCCAACACGATAAGCATCAGCCACCAACTACTATAACCGATTACTATTTTTTTGATAGAAAGCTTTTGCATGGATACTTAGTTGACAGCCATTTCCTTTAAGCGCAGCCCAATAGCACGTTGATGTATTGTACGAATATAACGCGTTGCTTCTTCGGGTTCGTGCAGTTGTGAATAAACTTCTGTACCATCTTGTAATGAACCGAGCGAAATTACTTCCGAGACATTAATAAACTCCCATCGCACTGCTTTATTCTGATCATTCATAAAAGTATCTTCCTCCCGAATACCAATGTACTTTGCTTTGTGGAAAGCTTCTTCTGTACTATCCGCAGAAATGAGACGGAGTTGTTCATCAAACTGAAATTTTTCTTGCGGGTTCTCCGTAGCAATGCGAAAAACTATTTTTGAGATGTACCAATTCATAAGTAAAACTTGTAAGGTGATTAAACAGGCATACATAGTTTAATAACTTTTTATATCAATACCACCGAAGAGGCATAACCCTTTAAGCACCAAAACTTTTTCGGAAGTATGCGAAAGGGTATCGGCTTTTCGCTTATCATCTACACCACCAAAAATGCATACCATTTCTTCGGTTTGAATTCTCCAGTTGGAGGGGACAACTAATTTAGCACCACTAAAAACCTGTATCAATTCCAAATGAACTTTACCATGAATATCGGCTTGCGTTAAATTAAGCTCCACACCACCAAAGAAAGTAACAGCCTCACCGCCTTGAAAATTTTTGGAGATCACTACTTTTTTGGTACCGCCAAAAATAGTGATCAGCTCCGTAGCATCGTCTCCGGTATCCAACGGTTGTGCATCCGTGGTTTCGGTTTGTGCCTCTGCAGGATTTAACGAAACACTGCGGTTTATTTCTCTGCGTTTTTTTCTAGATGTTTTGAGTTGTGATTTAAACATCATAAACAAGCCAACGCTAATAATAACCACGGGCCAAAACAATCGCTCCAAAACTAAACCGTGTATAAAACTTCCGGTTAAAAAGAATACGCCTACACCAATGGGAATAACCCAGCCCCAACCTTGAAAACGATGTCGTGCCCCAAAGTATAATCCACCTACAATGGGTACCATCGGCCAACTGGTAATCCATGAGGGTAAGTCAACACCCATGCGACTTACTAACAAAACAGCGCCAACCATTACCAGTAGAAATCCGCCCATTACTCTTCCTGATCGATCAGAAAAAAACTGTTCGTCAGGCCGCTGGTTATTTGGATTTAAATTTCTGTTTTCTTGTGTATTCATAATCTATATTTTTTAAAATGTCATAATCCTTTTTACATGCAGCGCTTACCATTTTTTTTTGGTTGCAAGATCATACCAACACCTATAATGATAATAACTATTGGCCATGCATGGTACGCGGAGAAACCGGGAACAAATCGATCGGCCAAAAAAACCAATCCGACAGATACCGTAATTAACCATCCCCAATCGCGGAAACTATTTTTAGCGCCAGAGTAAAATCCGATGGCAATAATAATCATCGGCCAAGTGTATATCCATTCGGGCAATTCAACATTTAGTTGCTTCATTAAAAGTACAGCGCCAACCAGTACTACTACCAGGCCACCTAAAATTTTGCCTGTCTCGTCTGATGCCTTTGTTGATTTTTCCTGATGGGGATCGATGTTAATATTTTGATTCATATTCGCGGGGTTTGCTAATGTATGATCAAATGTACGGAGGTAAGGCAGGCGTGGCTATGGCCAATAGGTTTACACCGGGTGGTAGTAGGTGAATGGCGGTGGGCAGTCGGTAAACGATGAGGTAAAAACTAGGTGTATCGGTAAAATACTATAAGCCCTTAAGCTTGCGGTAAATCTCCAAACACACCCAAGCATCGGTAGCAGCATACTCCAGCTGTTTTTCGGTGAGCTTAGGCGCCTCCCAATTGGATGTTTGCGCACTTTTAGAAATGCGAAATCCCAGTAACAAGCCCGTTAACTTTTTAACACTTTCTACCTGCAAACCCGATTCCCTCGCTAAGGTTGCGAGATCCATAAAAGCATTTGGCTTAAACGGATTGATGGTTTGAAGCGACTTGATATCATCGCGTATAGCGACACCGGTTTTAATGATGTTGGGGTTTTCAAAAATAGAAATGATTTCATCAGGCAAACCGGTATGATGTGTTCGCAGTAAGAAAACATGATTAGGGATAGCTAATTGTAATAGCGCCACCTTAAATATTTGACCTCGCTTAAAGCTGGGTCGTGTTTCTGTATCGAAACCTACTATAGGATGTTGCTGAATCTCGCGATAAGCCTTGGCAATTTTAGCAGGCTCTGTTATTACATGTACTTTACCTTCAAACGCTTTTAGCGGTAAGGCATGAAGTTCTTCGGCTGTGATAGTGAACCTGTCGTTATTAAGCTGGTTGCTGCTGTTCGTCATCGAACCTTCTGATCTTGAAATTAATATAAGCTTGAAAAACAGTCATAAGCGGACTGATGATACAAAAAAATGTGTAAGGTGCATACGCCATAGTTGCTACACCCAGTACGTTAGCTTGCGTAGCACCGCAGGTATTCCACGGTATTAACACCGAAGTTACTGTACCCGAATCTTCTAAGGTACGACTTAATACTTCGGGCTTTAACCCCCTATCGCGAAAAGTTTGTGCGTACATACGACCCGGCACGGCAATAGCCATGTACTGATCGGATGCTGTAAAATTAAAGAAGATACATGTAGCGGCTGTTGATGCCACCAACGAACCGGTACTGTGTGCATAGCGAATAATACGTGCAGCAATACAATGTAATAATCCGGATGATTCCATAACGCCACCAAAAATCATGGCGCATAGAATTAACCAAATGGTATTTAACATTCCGCTCATACCACCAGCCGAAAGTAAATCGGTAATCATTTCATTTTCTGTTTGAATATTAATGGTGGTAGTCATGGCTTTAATAACAGCTACAAAAGAAGCATGTGCATAGTGCCCGTCTACCTCACTAATACTACGAATTACCTGCGGTTGAAAAATGATTGCAAATAAACCCCCTAACAACGCACCGATTAATAAAGCCGGTAATGCGGGTACTCTTTTTACAATCATAAAAATAACGGCAGCCGGAACGATAAATAATAATGGATTGAGATTAAATGAATTTTCAATAGCTACCAGTACCGCACTGCTATCGGCTACATCAGCTTTATAGTCGAGTGTAAAACCCCAAACAATAAAAATAATAAGTGTAATGACGATAGAGGGCATGGTAGTATACGCCATGTATTTAATGTGTGTAAATAAATCGGTGCCAGCCATGGCTGGCGCCAGATTAGTAGTATCTGACAACGGTGACATTTTATCGCCAAAATAAGCTCCCGAAATAATAGCACCGGCAATGACACCTTCATGAATATCCATTGCTTTACCTATACCTAATAACGCTATGCCTACTGTGGCTACTGTGGACCATGAACTACCAGTAGCAACCGATACAATAGCCGAAACAACACATGCTGCAAATAGAAAAATAACCGGACTTAAAATTTTTAATCCGGCGGATTCATCAAGGCCGAACATAATATTCATATTCTGCACCGCGCAGCCTGCCGCGCCTTTGACAAGATTATCC
>CAYNKN010000004.1:0-29353 GCA_964397805.1 uncultured Chryseolinea sp.
ATTCTACCTCCAACCTTTTTTACGGGCTTGCCTTTTGGGCAGATGGCATCTCCAGCTACCCAGACGCCTGGGCAAAAGCGTTGACCGGAAAAGCGCATATTGCTAAATGGCCTGAGTTTAATAAAGATAAAATGAACGCAAAAGGGTACGGTATTCCTATGCAATCATTATCCACTAACTGCCTGTATTATTATTCTTATATACTCACAGGAAAAATTGCAGCAAAACTTAATAAGAATTCGAACGCATACACCGAGAAAGCTGCCAAACTAAAAGACGCCATCAACGAAAACTTTTGGATGAAAGATAAGGGGCATTACCGTTTTTTGATTGATATCTACGGAGGCTCAGATGCGCAGGAAGGATTTGGTCAGGCATTCGCCATCTTGTTTGGTGTAGCGAATAACGAGCAGACTGAATCAATTTTTAAAACACTGTATGTAACTCCAGAAGGTGTGCCTTGTATTTGGCCTTTATACGACCGTTACAAGAAAAATGGAAACGATTTTCACGCCAATCATTCGGGTACGTTATGGCCTCCTATTGAAGGTCTTTGGGTTCATGCGGCTTCTGAATTTAAAAAAACAGAACTCATAGAAAAAGAAATATTTTCTCTTGCCGATAGAGCCTGTCGAGATAATCAGTTTAGTGAAATTTACCATCCTCTTACAGCACAAATATTTGGCGGATATCAGGAAGGCACTACGGGAAGAAAGGGAAAATCAATGGATCAGTTTATTCAGGCAAGGCTGGGGTATAACCAACAATACAACCAGGAAGCAAAAGAAAAATTATTTCCGGTTGCCAGCAATCTGGATACTACCATCAACCTATGGCAATCGTGCAACCGGCAAACCTGGTCGGCTACGGGTTATGTGCGCATGATCATGCAAGGTGTATTAGGGCTAAAGTTTACAGAAAATGGAATTACGTTTTCCCCTGTTGTACCCAAGGACTTTGAACATATTCACTTAAAAAATCTACTATATCATCAGCAACTTTTGAATGTAAAAGTAACAGGAACAGGAAATGAAATAGCGGAATTTAAAGTGAACGGTATAGTTCATCCAACATCTGAGTTGAAACTGCCTGTAAAAGAAAGTACTACAATTGAAATAATGATGAGGTAAGCATGAAGACAATTTTATCAACTGTACTGATTGCTCTGGGAGTAGTTTTTTTTACAAATGCTCAACACAAGCAGTCCCGAAAGCCCAACATTATTTTTATTCTCATTGATGATATGGGCTGGAGCGATCTGGCTTGTTATGGTAGTAGTTTTTATGAATCTCCCAACATAGATGCATTAGCTAAAACAGGTATCCGTTTTACCAATGCATATGCAACACCCGTGTGTGCACCTACACGAGCCAGCATTATGACGGGAAAAAACCCGGCAAGGCGAGAGTTGACCAATTGGCGGAACCAGAATGGGAGCTATACAGATCCGGGTGCATTGTATAAGTTTGAACAACCCTCTATAGAATATTATTTGGATGCGGGGGAAGATAATTTGGCAAAGTCAATGAAAGCAGGAGGGTATCCTACATTCTTTGCAGGTAAGTGGCACTTGGCAGAAGCAGATTCGCTATGGCCCGAGCATCAGGGGTTTGACGTCAACAAAGGCGGTTACAGTGGCGGTGCACCGTATTACCGAAAGTATACTAATGAGACCGATACATGGACAGGAGAGAGTGGATATTACAGCCCGTATAAAAACCCGCGGTTAGAAGACGGCCCTTGGGGCGAGCATCTTACCGACCGACTTACGCAGGAAACTATTTCATTTATTAAAGAAAGTAAGGATAAACCATTTTTCGTTTATCTCAGCTATTATGATGTTCACAATCCGATGCACGGAAAAGAACACCTAGTGGAGCGGTTCAAAAAAAAGGCAAACCAGATTGGATTGGATTCAATAAATCCTTTTGTGCGCAATAAACCGTGGATGCAGTACAATCCTAAAAATGCGAATTGGAAGGAGCGACTGGTACAAAGTAATACAGACTATGCTGCTATGATTTATGGTATGGATGAAAATATCGGTAAACTTCTAAGCACTTTAAAGCAACTGGATATTGATGACAATACCATCATTGTTTTAATGTCGGATAATGGCGGACTATCCACACAAGAAGGTTCAGTTACATCAAACCTTCCCCTGCGTGGTGGTAAGGGTTGGTTGTATGAGGGTGGCATACGTGTGCCTATGATCATCCGCTGGCCGGGGCATCACCAAGAGGGAATCGTTTCAGAAACACCAGTAGTTACCATGGATGTTTTTCCAACGCTTTTAGACTTTGCTGGCTTACCCTTAAAGCCGCTGCAACACATTGATGGCACGAGTTTGAAACCAATACTGGAAGGAAAAGAGCTGCAGCGCAAAGCACTTTACTGGTACAGTCCGTTTTATTATTCGAAAGGAGGACGCCCTGCATCGGTTGTTCGCCAGGGAGACTATAAGCTGATTGAACATTACGACCCGGCTTCTGTAGAGTTATTTAATATCCGAGAAGACATCAGCGAAATGCACGACTTAGCCAATGCGCAACCTGAAAAAACTAACGAGTTAAAAGTTTTGCTTCATCAATGGATATCGTCTATGAATGTAATTCCTTTAAAAGCCAAGGATGAATAAACGAAGAATGGTAATAGAGAACAAATTCGATTCTAAAATGAAATCATTCATAGAGGCGGTAGCATTGGAAACAGGAAGCTACTTGGTGGACTTATCGCACCTCACACTACTCGATGCTCAAAATAGAGCTAAGGATGAAATAAATTACAAAGGTGATAAATTGGTTTGGAAGGCTGATGGCAAAGGTGCGCATTCGGGAGATATAGGGATGGAAAACATTGCCCAGCAGAGTTTTGTAATGCTCAACGTATTATTGGCTTCTCAAAAAAAGTGAGATAGATAAAGAACTACATATTCATTAAAAAAAAAGTGAGATAAAATGAAGTTAGAGAACATAACACAGTTTTGCATCAACTATCGCATGGCGATAGCACCATTCTTTTTTTTAACGCTGATAACTTGCAAAGCACCATCAAAAGTAATAGAAGCCGAAGCCCCTCTCAATGTATTGCTTATAGCAGTGGATGATCTGCGTCCTGAATTAGGTTGCTACGGAAAAGAGTACATTCATTCACCCAATATTGATCAACTTGCCTCACAGGGTTTAGTGTTTGACAGAGCATTTTGCCAGCAAGCACTTTGCTCGCCATCGCGCACAAGTTTACTTACAGGGTTACGACCAGACGCTACACATATTTACGACCTTGTAACGCATTTCCGGCAAACGGTTCCTAACGTTACTACGCTACCTCAATATTTTAAACAAAACGGATATCACACCGAGTGGTGGGGAAAAATTTTTCATGCCGCTTTGCTCGATTCCATTTCCTGGACACAGCAAGGCAATCGCTTTGAGCCAGAAGATAATTGGAGAGCCTATCAACTTGAAGAAAGTAAAAGACTGGCCGCTCAAAAAAATGGGCATGGCCCTCCTTATGAAATGGCAGATGTAGCAGACAATGCCTATCCTGATGGTAAAATTGCCGAAAGCGCTGTTGAGGCGCTTGGAAGATTAAAAGGGAAACCCTTCTTTTTAGCTCTTGGGTTTTATAAACCGCATTTACCTTTTAATGCTCCCAAAAAATATTGGGACATGTACGATTCATCTGCCATTCCATTACCACTCATGCAGAATCCTCCTAAAGACGCACCTGATTTAGCGCTTTCTTACTGGGGAGAACTTCGTAGTTATTCTCTCATGCCACGCAAAGGAAACCTTGACGAACAAATGACAAAAAAATTGATACACGGCTACCGTGCCTGTGTAAGCTATACCGATGCGCAAATTGGTAAAGTATTGAAAGAATTAGATCGATTGGGTTTACGAAAAAATACCATTGTAATTCTATGGGGCGATCACGGATGGAAGCTTGGCGACTACGGGGAATGGAGCAAGCAAACAAATTTTGAAATTGATACTCGTGCACCACTCATTATCAGTACTCCCAGAATGCTCGCCACAGGCAAACACACACAAGCACTCACCGAGTTTGTAGATGTGTATCCTACTTTGTGCGAGTTGTCAGGCTTGCCTGTACCCGACCATTTGCAGGGCAAAAGTTTTTCTCGCCTGTTAAATAAGCCTGAGTTAAAACATAAGAAAGTGGCATTGAGCCAATACACCAGGCAAAATGGAAAAGTAATGGGCTACTCCATGCGTACAGAGCGTTATAGATTTACAAAGTGGCAAAATGTAGAAAGCAAAGAAGTGGTGGCTATGGAGTTGTATGATCATAAAGATAATAACCCTACTGCCCAAGCAAACCTTGCCTCTTTACCACAATACGCAGATACGGTAGCTATACTCAACAATCTGCTTGATAAGGAGTGGGAAACATCACTAAATGATAAAAAAAAATACTGAAGAAATGAGAATCAATATTAGTCTAATCGTTAAAAGAAATATATATGTCATCCTGCAGCTAGTGTGTTTTTTGGCAGATGGTGCCGCCAAAAACGAAATGATCATTACAGTTATTAATCCGTTGGGCATTGAGCGAACCGAGACTATAGAAATTCCAATTACAAAAAAAATGAAGTTGATTAGCAACGATGCTAACAGGCTTTCAATACGGGATGTGAAATCCGGAAAAATTTTCCTTTCTCAACTTTTAGATCAAGATGGTAATGGTATTGACGACACGTTTATCTTTCAGGTCACACTTTTTCCAAATGAAAAATTAAAATTGGAATTATTTGCCGAAGAGAAAACTGAGAAGAAAACTTCAGCACATACAACCTTTGCCCGGTTGGTGCCTGAACGCCTTGATGATTTTGCCTGGGAAAATGATCTGGTGGCGTTTCGTACTTATGGCCCTGAAGCCCAGCGTCTGGTAGATGAGGGTAAAAGAGGAGGAACGCTTTCCAGTGGAATAGATTGCTGGTTAAAGCGAGTCAACTATCCCATCATTGATAATTGGTATAAGAAATTCACAGAAGGTGGAACCTATCACAAAGATGATGGTGAAGGCTACGATCCATATCACGTGGGCGACAGTCGCGGATGTGGAGGTATTGGTGTGCGCGTAGGTGATTCACTACATGTTTCGAAAAATTTTGTGCACACTAAGATTCTGGCCAATGGCCCCATTCGAACCGTTTTTGAATTAACCTATTCGCCCTGGCAGGTAAACAATGTTACAATTACGGAGAAGAAGAAAATCTCGATTGATTTGGGAAGTCAGTTGTATCATGCTGAGATTTTGTTGTCGACTTCAAAGCCCATAAAAAATTATGTAGTCGGTCTTACACTCCACGACAAATCTGGAGTTGTAAAACTTGATTCAGTTAATGGCTGGATGAGTTACTGGGAGAAAATTGATGATGCTTTTTTAGGAACTGGAATAGTAATGAACCCCAAATACGTAGAGAGGATGATCGATCATCGAACAGCGACAAAAGATCAAAGTCAATTGCAAATGGTTGCTCTGCCTGTAAAGAATAAACTGGAATACTATGCCGGCTACGGCTGGCAGAAGGCGGGATTGTTTACCACTGAAAATGATTGGAATGTCTATTTGCAAAAAGTGGCGGCAAGAATTGCTTCACCTGTTCAAGTTACTTTAAAGTAAAATAGAGTTCGGGTAAGGTATTGATGATGAAAGTAGATTCTAAAATATATAGCCAACAGGTAGGAGTAAGCTCAAGAGTAATTCTTTATGCGGTACTTTCTATGCTTTTAGTTTTCCTTCAATCAAGTTGCTCCATTCAACGCGTACAAACTGTTAATGGCCTAATCAAACCATCTCAAGTGGGAGTGGCACTAACCCATGAACACATCATGTCAACTTTTGGTGATTCGATACGGGAAAAGCCAGCGTATGAAACTACCAAATTGTTACGGCAGGTAATACCGCATCTAACCTATGTAAAGTCGCTTGGGGTACGCTCCATTTTTGACTGTACTGCTGCATACTTCGGGCGCGATGTTTTACTGCTGAAAAGAATAGCCGATTCTGTTAAGCTGAATATTATTACCAACACTGGAATCTATGGTGCAGCGAATGATCGTTATGTTCCAGCGTTTGCTCTGCAACTCACAGCTTCTGAATTGGCTAAACGGTGGGTCAGCGAATTTCAGCATGGTATAGACGGAACAGATATAAAACCCGGTTTTATTAAACTGGCTTTCGATACAGGCACACCTTCGCCATTAGATAAAAAACTCTTCGAAGCGGGTGTACTCACGCATTTACAAACCGGGCTGACCTTAGCTGTTCACACCGGCAATAACGCTGAGGCTGTAGAGGCTCAGTTAAAAATTCTTGACAGCTTGCACGTTTCTGCGGAAGCGTGGATATGGGTACATGCCAATCAACACGATGACATAAACTATTTGGTATCGGTAGCCCGCAGAGGAGCATGGATTTCGCTTGATGGAGCATCAAATTTAGCGACAAGTAAATCGATGCAGGGGAAGTATAGAGAGGTGTTGCTCCGGTTTAAAAGCGAAAACTTGCTGGATCATGTATTGTTATCGCACGATGGAAATTCATACAATGGTGATAGGCCGTTAAGATCTTATCATGCCATTCTAACAACCCTTGTTCCACTGCTTGAGGATAGTGAATTTACTCAGCGAGACATCGATCAATTACTTCAAAAAAACCCGACTAATGCGTTTAGTATTTCCGTCAAAAAAAAGTAAAGTAGTGACGACTAGTATTAAAAAAGACAACACAGATGTTCAATAAGCGATTCATTGGTTTTTTTATTTTTTTCGGGTTGCAACTGATCATTGATAATGTTGGGTATTCGCAAGCAAAAAAAACTCAAGGACCAAATGTTGTTTTTATTCTTGCAGATGATTTAGGGTATGGTGACTTGAGTTGCTACGGCCAGAAAAAATTTAAAACGCCAAATATCGATAAGCTGGCAGCCAGTGGTATGTTGTTTACGCAGCATTATGCAGGCAGCACGGTTTGTTCCCCATCCCGATCAGCTTTATTAACAGGGCTGCATACTGGGCACACACCTGTGCGAGGTAACAAAACGTTTAATCAATTTCAGGATATTCAAGGACAGTTTCCACTCCCAGCGCAAACGGTTACCCTTCCTAAAATTTTGCAACAGGAAGGTTATAAGACCGGTGCATTTGGTAAATGGGGTTTGGGGTATCCAGGTTCAGAAGGCGATCCAACAAGGCAAGGTTTCGATTCCTTTTATGGTTTCAAATGCCAAGGCATCGCCCATAGCTATTATCCTGATTTTTTGTGGGATAATAACACTAAAGTTGAATTGCCCGGAAACGCAGGCACACAACGCCTTGATTATGCTCCGGATGTTATTCACGCAAAAACTTTAGACTTCATTGAAAAAAACAAAAGCAACGCATTCTTTTTGTTCATTTCGTCTACCATTCCACATGCGGAGCTATCAGTTCCGGAGCAAGACCTTCAACTTTTTTTGAAAGCTGATAGCAACCAACAGAAGAATAGCATATTCTCTCCGGAGGAACCCTATACGGGAGTTGACGATCCTGCCGATCAAAAATTTAGAAAGGGTGGATACGGATCGCAGCGTTACCCGCGAGCTACCTTCGCTGCCATGGTTACAGCATTAGATAAACAGGTAGGCGAAGTGATGCGAAAGTTAGAGGAGTTAGGGTTGGTTGAAAACACTATCATTATTTTTTCATCTGATAACGGCCCTCATCTGGAGGGTGGAGCCGATCCGGAGTTCTTTGATAGTAATGGCTTGCTAAAAGGATTTAAGCGTGATCTTTATGAGGGAGGTATCCGCGTTCCATTACTTGTTTCTTGGAAAGGAAAAATAAAAGCAGGAAGCATTAGCGATCACATCTCAGCGTGCTGGGATTTTCTGCCCACATTGAGTGAACTGACCGAAGCGAAATTACAACATCAAACCGATGGACTTTCGATGGTGAATACTTTGTTACAAAAGGGTAAGCAAGCAAATCATTCCTATCTCTATTGGGAATTTCATGAGCGGGGTAAGAAGCAGGCAGTTCGCAAGGGCAACTGGAAAGGTGTTCGTTTGAATATTGAACAATCGCCAGAAGGACCTATAGAATTGTATAACCTCAAAGCAGATATTTCGGAACAACAAAATGTAGCGTTACAATATCCTGCTATCGTAAAGCAAATTGAATTGATAATGAAGCAAGCCCATACACCAGATTCAAATTGGCCCTTTTTTAATACTGAAAAATAAATTAGACATGACTAAGGTAGATACTGCTAAAATCATTTTTGTTACATCCTTGATTCTTTTGCAATGCCAATTCTTGATGGCCCAGGAAACTGTAAAGTCTTTTGAGTTGCGTTATTTTACCAGCGATCCCAAGGCAAATGGAGAGACAGACTTCAAAGGAGAGTCAGAATTTTTAACCACAGATCAAAGAGTGATGTTTCTGAAACATTACGCGAATCAGGCAAAGACTTTTTTTAATGACTCCAATTTGAACACTAAAGTTGTTCACGATAATGAAATAAAAGAAGTTCTTAGACAGATCAAACCCCAACCATTACCCAAAGTTCGGAAGCGCATTGCCCTTAATGAATGGCAAGCTTATGGATATCGTGACCATCAGTACGAAGAGAGTGAGGATCGGTTAGCAAAGTTTAAAGCATGTCAAGCTCTCTCTCTCGCTAACGGATCATTGAAGGTTGAGAGAGATACAGCCATTCAATGGAAATTTTCTTCACAAAGCTGGCGGTTTTCGTTTTCCTGGCGCACCAGTGTGGATGAAACAAATGAGGAAGTAAAGTTTGTATTTTCGGATAAACAAAAAATTAATGCAGCCACCGTTGGTTTTGGAAGTAACGGTAGGTTCTATTATTTAACGGATCAAGGCAAGCGATTGGAAGGAGATCTTTATCAGGCTCGAAAATGGTACACGTTTAAAATCGAATTCGATATGGCTGCCTTTAAGCGTGGGTCTGACTTGGGTCGATACTCTTTGTATATAGATGGAGAAAAAATTGCCAACTATGTTCCTATGGAGTGCGTTCTTAACGAAGGTGTGGGTTATGCAACCGCCTTCACCACGATCCCTTTTGTTAACACTTTTGTGTTGGCACTCAAAAAAGGAGTTTTGTTAGATGACCTTCATGGTATTGGGTATGCGCTTACCGGAAGACAAAATTATCCCTATACCACAGAAACGTTTTTCGATGAGGACTTTGAGTTGAAGCAAGATGTTTCTGGCTGGCAATCAAGAAACTTTAGAGACAACTTTTGGAAAAGAGATACACTTCCTATCGTTCATGGTTCTGAACGCCATGAAGGCGAAGATCTTTTTCTCCGAAAAAAGGTTTATGTCAATGATTATAAGCAAGCGTATTTGAACATTGAGACCCTTGACCCGGGTGGTGAGGTTTGGGTAAACGGAATGATTGTTGAGGTTATTAAAAATCGACACCCTCAGAAAATTGAGTTATCGAATTTCCTTCATCGTAACGACACGAATCTCATTGCGGTTAAGGTAAATCACTTTTACCTGACGGAGAAGACAGGCCAGATTATGCCACATTCATCACTCGATTTTAATATCGGGTGGTTTGCAGGAAGAATGTCACTTGACTTAATGAATGATCAAAGGATTGAAAACGTATTTGTATTCACAGAAAAGCTTGAAGAGAAAAATAAAGCGGCTACATTAAAACTAAAATTTCAACTGGTTAACAGGGCACTAAGTGCCTTCAAAGGTTCAATAGCAATAAAAATTACACCTTGGTTTCCATCGGCTTCTACTATTTCGGTAGTTGACGTAACCCTTCCTATTCGTTTACCTGTTGGTTCCAAAGAGTTTGCCATACCACTAGTGATAAAAAATCCTTCACTGTGGTCTAGCGATCATCCTGCTTTATATTCAGTGGAAGTTATTTTGAAGGATCAAACCGGGCAGCCTATTGATGATGTAGTGACGACAGCCGGTATTCGAACGATAAGTCAGGAGGGTGGCACATTTCGGATTAATGGTGATCCTTCTATGCTTAACGGTGCTCAAGTTATGGGATTCCGCTCGCCAATCGAAAAAATGATTCTATGGCAGCGTTGCCCTCCTATAGAATGGCTCGTGAAGGAGTTATTAATGATTCGAAAAATGAACGGTAATATGATGCGCGTACACGTTCATGCGTGGGAGCAGGGTAATGGAGAAAATATAAACGATCCGCGCATTGCAGAGTTGGCAGATCAACTTGGTGTTATGTTAATATGGGCTACACCTTCCTGGATACGCACAGGCACAAGCTGGCGACAAATTGATTTTGAAGGATATCCCAAATATATTCGGCAGGTTTATAATCATCCCAGTATAGTGATGTGGGAAGCAGCAAATCATACGCAAAGTTTTCCGGCTGATGATATCACCGAATCAAATTTATTTTGCGAAAAAGTTTATAGCACCGTTTATCCGGTAGATCCAAGCCGATTGATTTCATTTAATTCTTACATACATCATCTTCATTATGGTAATGATAACGGAACACGCGATACAAAAGGAAAGGCTATTAAGCCTTCACCTGCCTGGACAGCTCCAATGGTAACCCGTGGAAATCAAGATGGAATTACAGGCTATAGTTCCAATTGGACAAACCTGCGCAACTGGCCAGACGCCTATCGCAAAAATTTTCTCTCCAGTGCATCGCGTGCTTATTTCAACTTTGAACATGAGGAATCGATGGCGCAGGATAATTGGAATCTGGCTAAAGGTAAACCGTGGTACAAACTCCATTCATACGAGTGGGATTATGACATTGGTACGATAGGAAGAAGGCTAACATTGGATGAATGGGAGGAAAGTCAGGCATGGCAGGCATTCAGTGCCTGGGAGTCAATGAAAAAGCAACGCATTTTAGACTATGATGGATTCTCGTGGTGTAGTTTGCATGGTGGCCCTAATTCCGCCACATATAAGAAACCAATTATTGATTTCGAAGGTCATGCGAAATTAGGCTATTGGGCAAATAAAATGATCTTCCAACCAACCGTAGCAGGAAGTAGTAATGTGGACGTAGTGTATGGCCCTGATGATGAACTTGTACCTGTTATTATTCACTGGGGCAATAGCACAAAAGCTAATCTATTCATTTCCATTAAGGACGCAGTTGGTAAGGATGTTTTTACAAAAAAAGTGAGTGACCTTCAATTTGATGAAGGACGAACAGTGTATACGTTAGAAGCACTAAAGCCATCCGTTCCTGAAGATGGGTTTTATTCGGTTCACTACACACTTGTTAAACAAAACTAAAGATTAAATCATGTCAACCAGAACAACAATACTCATCGTATCCCTTGCAACAGTATTTCAAGTCGCGGCACAAAATCCTTTGTTCAAAGACGCTGATCCGACAGCCAGAGTGTTTAATGATAGAATATTTGTTTATACCACCAGCGAATCGGGGAATAATCATTGGAACATCCATTCGAGTGATGACTTAAAGACCTGGAAACATCACGGTTACGCGATGCACCTCAAGGATATTCCATGGCGAACCATGGATGCCGATAAACAATGGGGCTGCTGGGCACCAGATTGTATTGAGCGTGATGGTAAATATTATTTTTATGGTCCGGTGTTGAATACAAATGAGCAAATTTATCCGCGCAATAGCCCGATTGTACTGGTAGCCAAAAATCCGGAAGGACCCTATCACGCTCCCTTAGAGGGCCCAATTATTCAAAAGTTTCATGATCCCAATGTTTTTATTGATAGGGATGGTCAGGCATACTTATACTCACGCCAAAAGGTAGCACTTCTTGAAACCGACATGATTACGGTAAAGGAAACAAAAGAAATAGTATTGAATTTTACACCACCTGAAAAATGGGAAGCCACATTCATGTTTGAAAGAAATGGGATTTATTATTTCACGTTTGCTGAGAGTTTCAATCATTTGGTTTATGCCACAGGGCCAGGGCCGATGGGTCCTTTTGATTACAAAGGCGAAATTATGGAGCCTCAGAAAGGCAATAACCATCACTCTTTCGTACTCTATAATGGACGCTGGATTTTGTTTTATCATTTGCGAAATAATGGTATTGAGCGTGTGAACCATCGAATGGTATGGGCTGATTATGTAACCTTTACCTCAAGTGGAGAGATCGTTCCTCTAAAGCCAACAAAGGTAGGTGTTCATTACTCAGGGTCACTAAAGGCATCTATTGAAATCTCAGAAAGAAAGAAACGCTCGATTAAGGTAAAGTCTACAATTACCGGAGGTCATCAGGGCGAGGGAATTGGAAAAGAGATTCGCTGGGATTTTGGTGATGGTCAAACAGGAAATGGAGTTGAAGCGACACACGAATATTCAAGAAAGGGCGAATATACAATTTCCTTACAGGTAATAGATGGCGAGCAGCAAGTATCCACTCAAATGAAAATAGTAGTCAGATAACCAATACTTTTAAATTTACATGGACACGAAAAATCTAAAGAAACTTTTTGGCTTACCCGTAATTGTAGCTGCATTAGGCTACTTTGTTGATATATATGATTTACTACTTTTTAGTATTGTTCGCATACCCAGTTTGAGTTCACTAGGCGTTCCGGAAGATAAACTCTTTGAACAAGGCGAATATCTGTTGCGGATGCAGATGGCAGGGCTATTGTTAGGCGGTATCATTTGGGGTGTTCTGGGCGACAAGCGGGGCAGATTGTCAGTATTATTTGGTTCTATTTTATTGTATTCGTTAGCGAATATTGCAAACGGTTTTGCTACAACGGTTGACCAATATGCGTGGCTTCGTTTTATTGCCGGTATTGGTTTAGCAGGCGAACTAGGTGCAGGTGTTACCTTAGTTTCTGAAACACTCCCAACCAATCTTCGTGGTTATGCAACGGCTATAATCGCAAGCGTAGGTTTGATGGGTGCCGTATTGGCCAACTTCATTTCAAAAATATTCGATTGGCAGATTGCTTTTTTTATTGGTGGTGGATTAGGACTGATGTTATTATTAGCTCGCGTGAGCGTTTTTGAATCGGGTGTTTTTTTGAAAACCAAAGAGAAAAATGTACAACGTGGTAATTTCTTTCAATTGTTTCAGAAGAAAACCCGACTACTGAAATTTTTAGGGTGCATTTTTATTGGCTTACCGATTTGGTTTGTAATCGGGATACTGATCACATTTTCTCCTGAATTCGCTATTGAACTCGGTATTAGTGAAAAAATAAATTCTGGCGATGCGGTCATGTTTAGTTATCTGGGTTTAGCGGTTGGCGATTTGGCCAGTGGTTTTATAAGTCAGGCCTTTAGGTCACGTAAAAAAGTAGTTTCAATTTATATCGTGGCTACTTTGCTGTTTATCTTAATTTACTTGTTCAGCCCATTGAAATCATTGACAGCGTTTTATACAATTTGTTTTTTCTTGGGTGTTGGAATTGGTTATTGGGCCTTATTTGTAACCATTGCAGCCGAGCAATTTGGTACGAACCTTAGATCCACTGTAACCACTTCGGTTCCGAACATTATTCGTGGTTCCGTAATACCATTGACTTTTGTCTTTAAATGCCTGCGCGATCAGATGGGTGTGGTTTACGGAGCATCCATTATAGCATTGATCACCATTGTTATTGCTTTTGTCGCCCTTAGGTTTGTGGACGAAACATTTGGACGAGACTTAAATTTTGAGGAAGAGTAAGTAATTTAATTTTAACCTGTACTTTTTTAAGTATTCGATATGAAAGTAAAAAATAAGATACAACGGGTAGGAAATTGGCAGGGCAAAGCTTTAGCCATTGCATTTCTTTGTTTTTGGTTTTTAGCAAATGCTCAGGATCGTGCCGATGTAATTGTTTATGGAGGAACAGCAGGAGGTATTACGGCAGCAATAGAAGCAGCTAAGCAGGGCAAGTCAGTTATTTTACTGGAGCCTGGAAATCATTTAGGCGGGATGTCTGTAGAAGGACTTGGTAGTACCGATATTGATAATCATAAATCGTTTCAAAATAGTTTGGCAGTGGGCGGATTGGCACTTGAATTTTATAAACGCGTTGCCAAAGAATACGCGCGAGAAGAAGAGTTTAGCAAAATGTTGAAGAGCAAGTTAAAGAATTCAAAGCTTTGGCTTTTCGAAAGCCATGTCGCCGAGAAAGTTTTCAATGAATGGATTTCTGAGTACAAAGTGAAAGTATTTTTTAACAGTGCGTTAGCCGAAAATGAGGATGCCGTGAAAAAGAAAGGAACGCGCATCACGAGTATCAAAATGGAAAATAAACGAGTTTTTCATGGAACTGTTTTTATTGATGCAACCATAGAGGCTGACTTACTGGTGGGCGCAGGTGTCAGCACTACTTACGGTCGTGAAGCAAATTCACAATATGGCGAAACCTTAAATGGAATTCAGGCGGTTACGGATCATGCACAGTTTTTAGTTCCGGTTGATCCCTATAAAATTGCAGGCGATAGTACAAGCGGTGTAATTCATACTATTCAAGATGAACCATTGGGTACACCAGGGAATAGTGATAAAAATATTCAAGCATATTGCTTCCGGATGTGCCTCACTCAAGAAAAGGAAAATCAGATACCCTTTTCCAAGCCGGATTTTTATGATCGATCACACTACGAAATTTATATTCGATACGAGCGAGCCGGAGGTAAATTGTATAGTCCCGCCCCCCATCTTCCAAACAACAAAACTGATTTGGGTGCATGGCATGATCTTTCGCACAATTTATATGGTATGAACAAAGCTTATCCGGATGGTTCAAGGGCGGTGAGAAAGTCCATCCTACAGCAGCATAAGCAGTTTACACAAGGGTTATTTTATTTTCTTTCTACCGATACAGCCATGCACATGGATACCCGACAAAAATGGAGCTCATGGGGTTTGTGCAAAGATGAGTTTGTAGATAACAATGGCTGGCCGCGGAATTTCTACGTGCGTGAGGCAAAGCGAATGGTATCAGATTATGTAGTTACACAACATAACGGCAGCAGTAAAAATCTCTTGCATGTAGAAGATCCGATTGCTGTAGCGTATTGGCCTATGGATGTACACTCAGTAAGACGAATCGTAAAAGATGGTCATGCCTATAATGAAGGTTTTGTTTTTGGTGGTAACTACTGGCGGCCGTTCGGTGTGTCGTATCGTGCTCTTATTCCAAAAAAATCCGAGTGTACAAATTTACTTACGCCCACTGCTCTGTCCGCCACGCATATCGCGTATGGAGCTTTACGTCTGGAGTACAATTATATGGCGCACGGTCAGGCATGTGGAGCGGCAGCCGCCATCGCCATTGACAGCAAAAAGCCGGTACAGGGCATTTCATTTAAGCAATTACAGAAATGCCTTCTTGACGGAAAGCAGGTAATCGATGCTGATGGGGTGGGCTTGCCAACTTCGGAAGATAATAAATGAACTGAAGGAATAATCGTTCACTTTAAATTTGAATCAGTATGCGTATAGTTTTTTATTTGCTATTGATCCTTGTTTTTGGTGGTTGCAGACAACCGCTTAAGAAGCAGCCAAACGTCATTATTATTTTAACCGATGATCAGGGTTATGGTGATATTGGTATTCATGGAAATGAAAATCTTTATACACATCACCTCGATCAATTATTTAAGGAAAGTGTTCGGTTGACTGATTTTCATGTTAATCCAACTTGCTCCCCATCTCGCGCTGCCTTATTAACTGGTAAGAATGCTAATAGGGTAGGCGTTTGGCATACTATTGCCGGGCGTTCAATTCTGTATGAAGACGAGGTAATCATGCCGCAGATATTTAAGGAGAATGGCTACCGCACCGGAATTTTTGGTAAGTGGCATCTGGGTGACAACTAT
Source organism: uncultured Chryseolinea sp. (assembly GCA_964397805.1). Lineage (GTDB taxonomy): Bacteria > Bacteroidota > Bacteroidia > Cytophagales > Cyclobacteriaceae > Chryseolinea. The sequence continues at coordinate 15,832 of CAYNKN010000004.1, forward strand.
CCCTATCGTCCGCAGGATAGAGGATTTGATGAAGTTTTAATCCACAAAGGCGGTGGCGTGGGTCAGCAACCAGATTATTGGGACAATGACTATTTTGATGATACCTATTTTCACAATGGAGAACCTCAAAAATATTCCGGCTACTGCACTGATGTTTGGTTTGATAATGCGATTGACTTTATAAGGAATTCACAAAAAAGCAATAGTCCTTTCTTCTGTTATCTTTCTACCAACGCTCCTCATAGTCCTTATTATGTTGGTTCCGAATATGCAAGCCGTTACATAGATAAACAGAATGTGGCCAACCCAGCCTTCAACGGAATGATTGGGAACATCGATGAGAATATTGGTAAGCTGATGCAATTTCTTCGAGATCAAGAAATAGAGAATAACACTATTGTAATCTTTATGACCGACAATGGAACAAGTGCAGGCATTGAAATTAAAGAAGGTGTTTCAGTAGGATACAATGCTAACATGCGTGGAAAAAAAGGAAGCGAATACGAAGGGGGCCATAGAGTTCCGTTTTTTATCCGGTGGCCCGATGGTGGTTTGCAGCATGGTAGTGATGTAAGCATGCTTGCGGCACACACCGATGTATTTCCAACATTGATTGATCTGGCTGAACTAAATGTTTCAAGCAAAATAGTTTTTGACGGAATCAGTCTGGCTAAATGGCTAAAGGTAGGTAATGAAGTAAATGATACGACCCGCGTTTTAATTACCGACTCGCAACGCATTGAAAAGCCAGAGGAATGGAAAAACTCCTGTACTATGCAAGGCGAATGGCGACTCATCAACGGTAAAGAGTTATATAATATCGGATTGGATCCTGCCCAAGAGCGAGACGTGGCGAATACTTATCCGGAAATGGTGAAACAACTTCGGGTGCATTATAAAAACTGGTGGAACAGTCTTGAGTCCTCTTTCGCAAAGACGGCTCACATCCCTTTAGCAACCCCATACGAACGTCAAACAGTTTTGCACACACATGATGCTCACCTGGACAATGATTCAGATTATCCGGCATGGAATCAATTATTGGTTCGACAAGATGAGCGGAATGTCGGCTATTATACAATAGAAGTTCCTCAAGATGGACTTTATACTTTTTCACTGCGGAGGTGGCCAATGGAAACTGCTGTGGGGATTAACAATGCGGTTGCCGAGAAACAAGCCGTTGCAAATACAACAGTCACCTTGTTCCAGGGTGGAAAAAATGCAAAAGTTAATAAAGCAAGTATACAAGTTGGCGATCAGAAGTGGATACAAAATGTGTCTGATGATGCTGAATTTGTTTCTTTCGAGGTAAAACTAGTGGCTGGGAAAACAACCTTAAGCACTTGGTTTCAGGAAGGCGAAGAAAGTCCCTTTGCCGCAAATTATACGTATGTAAATCGCAAGTGATAATAGCTGGTCATGGATTTTAGAATCATGCACATCACTTTATTTGGTCAGGTGGTAATATTATTTTTAACCGTTACAACGACTTGTTTTTGGCTGCGTAACAAAAGCACGCGACTGTTTGCGACTGTTTTTCCGTTGTTCACCATTGTTGAAAGTATTTATGTTGGCTGGCGGTGGGATAGAACAGAACTTTACGACACAGCCCTGAAACACGTATGGGCTGGAATGCCTAGTTTTTTAATCGCTGTTGGATTTCCTTTTGTAGGATTTTATTTGCATCACATTATTTCGTCACGATGGAAGGAGATTTTTGCAGAGCAGAATATCTTTCCCTTTACCAGAAACGATTCTCCGGAAAGAAGAAACATCAACGCATACTTTCAACGAGGGATTTGGTATAGCTTTACTACGTTAGTGTTACATGAGGCATCTCAATATTATAATATTTCTAAACGCAATACATTTGATCCTATTGATTTCCTGGCTATTGCAGTAGGATCGCTTTTAAGTGTGTTAGTTTTTGGTGCATTGAAGAAAAACTTAAACACAGATAATTCTTTCAAGTGATACTGCTTTTGCGCAAACAATAATGAAGAGCAAGAGAATATTTGATTATTGGGTTAAAAAAAAACATGATAAATTATGGTAAGAATTTTAATATACTCTTTCTGCATAGTTATTTTATCCAGTGCTTGCACGAATGTTAGGAAAGACGATACACTTCAGCTAAGAGAAGGTCCGCCAGAAAATCCTGTAGGTATGATTTGGATACCCGGAGGTGTGTTTACAATGGGATGTTGTGAAGAAAACTGTGCCATGGAATCAATGCCTCCACATTTGGTCAAAGTGAATGGTTTCTGGATGGATGAAACGGAAGTGACTAATGCACAGTTTAAAAAATTTGTTGACGCGACCGGATACATAACTATTGCAGAACGACCGATTGATTGGGAGCAGTTAAAAAAGCAACTTCCTTCCGGCACACCAAAACCAAATCACGAAGTTTTATTGCCAGGTGCGCTCGTTTTTACACCACCATCGGAGACAGTTCTGCTTCATGATCATACACAATGGTGGAGTTGGATTGTTGGTGCGGATTGGCAGCATCCCGAGGGACCTCATAGTTCGATTGAAGGAAAAGATAATTACCCAGTGGTTCAGATTGCATATGAAGATGCAGAGGCGTATGCGACATGGTCCGGCAAGAAATTGCCAACAGAAGCTCAATTTGAATTCGCTGCGCGAGGAGGCGTAAACGGAAGCACATTTAGCTGGGGTAATGAATTAAATCCTCAAGGAAAATTTTTAGCAAACTATTTTCAGGGCTCTTTTCCAAATAATAATTCAGGTGAAGACGGTTTTAAAGGTCTTGCACCGGTCAGATCTTTTCCTGCCAACGGATACGGCTTATATGATATGATTGGAAATGTTTGGGAACTTTGTACCGATTGGTATAGTACAGACCTGACACTAAGCAAAAAATCAGAAATTGTTTTGACTGACCCAATTGGTCCGCCTTCAACCGAAGACCCAGCTGATCCATTTGCGGTAAAGCATGTTTCAAAAGGAGGTTCCTTTCTTTGCAGTGTTCAATATTGTTCTAATTACAAACCAAGTGGGAGGCAAGGTACGTCATATGATTCGGGTATGAGTCATACGGGTTTTAGGTGTATCATGGAAAATAGTTTAAGTGATTAACGATAGTTCTGATTCATGTTATTAACCAAGTTGGGTTCGTCATTAGATTTCGGTCTCGAAAAATGATACTAAATTGATAATGGAGGTCTAGATTTTGGAACTGCTTTGAGCGAGATACTAAAAATGTTAACGTTCAGCTTCAGATGAAATTAATTATAGATTTTTTGGGAGTTTCAAGAAATTTGTCTTTTTCGGTAGGGTATACCTCATTCTGAGTGTTATTAAAGTGATAGTAATAAATAAGATTGGATTGGGACGCAATCGTTTGATCTATCGTGAGTATGTAAACAAAGTAATTTCCTTTGTTATGTATGAGTTTCAGTATTGTTTTGGGAGTTGTGAATTGCTATTTTAAGATTGGTTAAGCTATATCAATCCATTAGGGACTGTTGGCGACATGAATGATTGATGAGCACAACGATACCGATGACCTAATCCTAAAACTGCTTGCAGCAGACGATGCCGCTGCGTGCTTACTGCTTTATAAGTGTCATAGCAAAGCTGTTTATGCATACGTTAAGGACTTCATTCCTGATCATGAGGCAGCCAAAGATATTGTTCAGGAATTATTCACAGCGATTTGGATTAAGCGACACTCCTTAAACCTAGTGCCACCACTCCGGAAGTATCTCTTCCGGGCTGCACACAATAAGGCTATCAATTACGACCGCGATAGCCGGACACGCCACCGGCTTATGGGAGAAATCGTAAATCGTTCCGGACACGGACGAATAGCTCCTGCGGCAGATTCAGGATTGGAAGCTCGTGAGCTGGAAGAGCAGATCAAAAAGGCTTTGGCCAGACTCCCCATACACGCCAGAAAAACATTCTTAATGAGTCGCAAGCAAGGGATGACTTACAAGGAAATCGCAGATCACTTTAACGTGACTGAAAAGGCGGTAGAGAAAAATATGAGCAAGGCACTGAACCTGCTGCGGCAGTATTTAGGTATCTACATTAAAATGCTGGTGATCGCGTTGATCGAATAAATTTTTAGAAAAAATTCACCCTGATGGTAGGGTATCACGATGACTATGTGTGATAGAGGTAAATAAGCACTTATGCCCAACATGGATTACAATATTCTTATCCATAAGTACCTGACGGGAGAGATTTCACCGGAAGACAAGAAACTGCTCGAAGCATGGCTTGTTGCGTCCCCGCAGAACCAGCAAACTTTTGATGAAATCAAACAAATATGGGAAAGTGCCGATGAGGAAGATGAAGAAATAACAGACGAGACTTTTCAGGAAGAAATGAAAAAGCTTGAAAGTGCAGTTCAGGATTCGGTCAACAAGGATAAACTGATTAAACGATACCAACGAACAACCCGGATACGAAATTTCATGCTTATCACCTGCGTAGCAGTCGCAGGTGCCTTTGCTGCTACGGTCTACTTTAACGAAACTCCGGTGAATTCCTTGAGTTTTTCAAACAGTGGGAATAACATCCTCGTGTTACCTGATAGTTCAACGGTTCTGTTGAACCGGAATTCTTCTGTCACATTTAATAGTTTGGAGAACGCGAGAGAGGTTATCCTACATGGTGAAGCCATGTTTGATGTGAAAGAAGATCCTAGGGCATTCACAGTATCTGTAGGCAGAACGTTAGTGACGGTTCTGGGCACGTCTTTCATTGTAAAGGCTTATGCAGATTCTTCCGTTCAGGTAACTGTCATTTCAGGCAAGGTCAACGTGCGATCCAACAATCTGGAGACAACGCTTATCAGTGGTGAGAAAAGTTTGGCAATGCACTCAGGTACTTTAACGAAGTCTATAAACGATAACCCCAATTTCAATTCGTGGTACACCCGAAAATTGGAGTTTAAGAGTACCGAACTCGAAAAAGTGTTAAAGCTCGTAGAAGAGTTATATCAGATTTCTTTCCGGGTCAATGAGAAAAAAATATTGGGCTGTCGCTTTACGGGAAAATTCGACAACGCACGTCTGGAGGACATATTAAAAACACTTGCGTTCAGTCTCGATATAGAATTCACTTCACAGTTTGGAAATTACTACCAGGTTTCCGGCTCTGGTTGTGTGCCATGAAAACCATTAATCTATGAGGATACTTTTACTGACACTCTCGCTTACCGGAACATTGACATTGTATGCACAAGTGGATCTCACAAGACGTGTTTCTCTTGATGTGAAAAACGTTCGTCTGGATAAACTCTTTGAGCTACTGGAAACCAATCATGGAGTGGTCATTTCTTTCGGTATTGACAACTTACCCTCACATCTTACAATAAGCCTATCAGCAAAGGACAAAACCCTTTACGAAATATTGCAGATGATCTGCTCCCAAGCAGGGCTCATGTATCAAATCATTGACACTGCCATCGTATTTAAATATGCACGACCACAAGAGCAGAAAAGAATCGAAGGTACTGCGGATACCACGAAGGTGCCCATTTCCACAATGATGAATTCACCTATTCATCGGCCAATAGATACCGTGTCGAACGTTATTGTTCGTGAGTATTCGACTACACAGCCCATAGACTCGTCACAGGATTCTTTACAATATTCACATCACACAAATTCTCAAGAAGCGAAAGACACCACACATCAAGCCATCAACAACTTCAAGCGAGTTGAACTTGCTCCAGCTCCTTCGCTATTTTCCACTGCTAAAAAAAGATCGCAGGTTGGATTTTATGGAGCGGGTGTATTTTTTAGTTATGCTGTGGATTATAACCGTTTTCATTTCATAGATCGGGACATTGCATTTCAGCAATACGAAGTGGACTGGAATCATAGTCTCAGCATGGGTGGATACGTTATCTTCTCCTCGAAGCTCTATGTTTCGCTTGGTGTTGGGTATGCGACCAAGGATTTTGCTTTGAACTACCATTACCGTGTACTCGATCCGGATGATCCGTTCCCAATTCCCGATAAGACCAAGGTTGAGATTCGGTATCTGGAGGTGCCGTTGACAATTGGGTACGGAATACTCACCAAAAGAAAATATTCGCTATGTATTTCGGCTGGTTTCTATCCGTCTTATTTGGTTGAAAAAAGTGAACGCACTACCTATCTCAACAACGGTAATCTGTCAACTACCTATTTCGTAAACGCAAACCGCTCTACCATATACAGCGGCACAATCGGATTTATTGCACATTATTTGATAGGCAATAACTGCGGAATCTTTATTGAAGCCGGATATCTGTACTTTATAGGTGCTGTTAATAGTGCTGCCATGCAGCCAAACTCATCGCTTTACAGAATAAAGACCGGCATTCAATATTCATTGTTTCAAAAAACTTAAAACCCGTTTATATGAAAACATTTCTACTCTTACTGACAATGCAATTTATTTTGCTCATTCAAAGTTTAGCGCTAGGGGTTACGATCAATCAAACCGGTACGGCTGCAAACTCTTGTTCACGTTCTCTAACCGCTGTGGTTAGCGGAGGCTCCGGTAGTTACTCCTACACGTGGTCCATTGTAACACCAGCTATTGCATGGCCTACCACAAATGGCGTTGTCAGTGTCAGTCTTGCATTGAGCCAGACTGCTGACGTGAACGTGTCGGTGCAGGATTTAATTACAAACCAGATTGCCTCTGCCACGGTGACGGTCTATCGCGTCCTGACCGGAAGTTTCAATACGTTTATTCCTAACCTGATTACACCCAATGGTGATGGCTATAACGATAATTGGATCGTTACCGATTCAGACACAAACTATAGTCCGATCAATGCATACAGTTACACGCTCACGATTAAAAATGCCAGCAATGTCCAGGTGTTTGCGGCCAGCGCTACAGTAACGGCAAATCATTTGGGTGTCATCGGTGGAGATATTAACTGGAATGCCAGAATAAGCGGAACAGGCAGTATCGTCCCCACAGGCGTCTATACCTACCAACTCACACTGGTTAATTGTTCGCAGTCTACTGCTTACAACGGACAACTGAATGTGCTTTATTGATGAAATGATTACACCTCTTCGGTAGGGTGATCGATTCTATTTGTGTAATGGAAGTACAAGAACACCCGGAATTCTTCCGAGTGTACAGCTCATTACTGTCATCGATCATGCATGAATGCAGTCTTAAAATATGAACTGGAAAAGTTGGAGCATGTCATTACCAACGAACTACTCGCTACACGTGAGCAGGGAGTTTCTGTTAAGTCAGATCAGTTAGATACATCGAAGAATATTTTGCGTGATGAGACCGAGAGAATTAAAAAGAAGTTTGTCCATGAGATTTATGCCTTCGAAGACGAGCGCCACCTGGAGCGTCACATTCAGTTACATCAGCAAGAATTAATTCGTATGATGGATATGCTTGCTAAGGTCATTGATGATAGGAGTGAGGATCAGAACTATTACGAACTTCACCGACTATCCTGTTCTGCAGTTGAGGAACTATTGACTTTCATTGAGCGGCACTTCACAAAATATTTCGATCAGGATACGAAGGCACCGGAAAGTTATATCACATTAGCTGGTAGCGACATTGTGAAAATCTATGGCGACCTTCAGGATCACCTCAACCGCCTATCCACAGAACCTCAACTCATCGAACTGGTGCTGCATCCCATGAAGAAGTTCATCGAGAACATTCCCACAGGACAGATCACCTACCGAAAAATTATTTACGTCAAGGAGATTCAGAAAGAGATTCAGCGCATAGTCAACTTCAAAAGGGATGAAAGCAGTATCAATGATGATCTTCGTGCTGAATTACTTTACCTGAACTATAACACCATTAAATACTTTCGCTACTATACTAACTACGTTGTGGATCAGTTGGAAACGGTCGATTCATCCTCTGGGAGAATTGAAAGATTATCATTCTTTCTGAAGATGGTCAACCAGACTCAGGTGAAACCCGGTGTGGGTTACAATAGAACCATTCATACGTTGAAGGAACAATTGGCCGAATGGATTGCTGAAGAAGTATTCTATCTGGAAAAGATGCATAAGTTGAATGAAAAAAACGCGGCAGGCAAAGTGCTGGCAGAAGACTTCAAATTGAAAACCGAAATGTCAGTTTCTCAGCTCGCGTATTTGCTGCGGGTGTTTATCGAAACGAAAGTCATCAACAACAAGAATGTATCGGATCTGATCAGATTCTTCTCGCGGTTTTTTCAAACGAAAAGACTGGAAAGTATTTCGTATGAGAGTTTCCGTGTGCGGTATTACAATACTGAAGGTGGAACCAAGCGAAGCGTTCGAAATATACTATTGCTGATGGTTGACTATATAAACAAGAACTAACATGATGCGACAGATTTTATCATCAATTGTACTGACCATTCTTTTTCAAGCCTGTTTGAAAAAAGAGGTGAGGCAAGAACAGATCGTTGGACGATATGTCAAAGAGGTGAGTTTCGAAGTGATCCATCCGTTTACTAACCGCAATTTGGGTATGGGCAAGATACGCGATACCATCTTCGTTTTCCCCAAGCAAAACGGATATGAAATCGTCAATAACAAATGGAGGAAAAATGACTATGACACACTGGGGTGGCAAAACCTGCAATTGGAGGACAATCAACCGATGCCAACCTACCGGGAACATTCGATCCCACCGACAGCACGCTTAACCCTGAAGTGTCCGGTTTATTTTTATCTTTAAACTTGACATGGTGAACAATCGGCTGCGAAAAGGGAAAAGTAAACGCAATATCTATTTGAAGGTAAATTAATTGCCGTATTAAAATAAAATTCAGGGAGCCCATCTGTGGATAAGGCAGGATAATCGAAAGATTTCCTGCCTATTTTTTGTATCAGATTCTTAGTATTTCAAAAAGGGGTAGTAAGAAGAAATTTCATCTGGTTATGCTTTGCTTTTGCCAGTAACAGTTGAGAAGCGGTTCAGTACATCTGTACAGTGGTCGCGGATGAAACCCTTTATTTCATGTATGGTAGAATGCTCTACTTCGACTTGATCTAACTGTTCGAGCATGCTTTTCGCCAGATCGATAACTCTGCGCTTGACCAGTGGCTTAGCAAATCCAATTTCACTGGCAAGTTTTTCAAACTGTTCCGGATCGACCTCATTCAGTTCATTGGCCTTACCAATTTTCATGGCCATCTTTTTACTAAGGTTTGGATATATCGCAGTGCAGATCAAATCATATAGCGGAGCCAAACGAACGGTTCTGTTCTGCAAGGCGCTGTCATGGATCTGGTATAACAGTGAAAAATTCTTTCCATGGGCATCGTGATTGCCTATCAGGAAATTGAAAATCACAGCATCCAAAAGACGGACTAAATCAATGGCCGGAACACTGGATTGCACACGGAGCAAATCAAAACATTGTTTGATCGATGGACCGCCTTCGGCTTGGTATTTCCTTTCGGACACGATGCCCAATGCCTGACAAAAATCTTCCTGGTGAATCCGGCTTAGCCGGGGTTCGTTGTCAATCGTTGTTACTATGCGGTCGTAGCGTTCGATGATGAGATAGTCTAGCGCGGCTGTTTTTCCGATCTCCACGCCAGCGACCGGAAGATTCATTTTTCCGGCCAGCTTCATGCAGAATGCTTCATTGAAGACCATTCCGTGGTATTGCTCGATTGCCGGCTTGATGATGTGCGAACTTGGCGCGTTATTCAATGGCAGCAACAGGTCGTTATCTTTTTTGAATACAGCAATCTTGTCTTGTGCGCCAGCGAGTGAAAGCCTTACACCATTTTCTCCTGCCATCAAGGGACGATTGGGCAAGTCTTTAAGAATGGTTGCCAACTCCTCTTGCTTCAGTGGCCGGTAGTCATATTCGTGTGTCAGTAGGGGCGCACCGCTTTTCATAAAGGCAACAGCGCCAGCGCACTCTCCACCGATCTGTTCGAGCATGGCGAAATCGTTGTTTGCGCTGATTCCTAAATTGCGAGCGATGATCCTGCGCTTGGCTTCGTCCGGCAGAACACCAGCGAAGAACGGCTTACATTGTCTTTCACCGAACGGCCCTTCCTGCAACGGCAGGCTTAGAGACAGCGGAACAGCATTAGGATTTTTCAGCCAGTCTGTAGTGTACTCAAACAAAGTCTGACCGTGATCATCCTGAATGAGATGACCGATTAATGTGGTATGCAGGTAAACGTCAAGTGTTCCCGTCATCGTACACGATTATTTTTTTGAAATCACAGGAGGTATCAACTCCATGTTGATGCCCAGGGTTTGTAGAACGGTAAGTACTTTTCCTAACTGGCAGGTGATTTTGCCTTGCTCAAGTTCAATAATGAAGCGAAGTCCTGTGCCCGATGTCAGGGCCAGATCCTTTTGGGTTAGCTTCATGGCCTTGCGTGTATTTTTAACAAGGTCACCAATCGACTGTGCTGTCGTTATTGTTGTCATTTGTATTGTTACCGATCGGTAATATTATGACAAAAATGGATCAATAACAAGTAATAAATTCCCGTTCGGGAATATTTTGATATTTCAGAAATCTGTAAGCCTAAATGTTCCCGTTCGGGAATATTTCATTTCAGTTATAAGCCGAAAAGAATATAGGTAAAGCCCAAAATAGCTTACACGGTCAATGAATTCCGAAAGCTAAGGCAGTATGATCGAAAGATTTACTGCCTATTTTTTTAATAATTGCAAAAGGACTGACGATTATCATGTTTTCGTTTGGATGATACTGATACTTTCCGATAATGGAAGAACAAATAGACACCGAAGAACCCAGAAAGCTAATCACATTATTTTCCCAAACAGACACTTTCGGAACGATCCAATTTGTTAATGAGGCATTCTGCGAAGTATCACAATTTTCTAAGGAGGAGTTGTTAGGGCACCAGCACAACATTATCCGTCATCCGGATATGCCAAAGCAATTGTTCAAGATTATGTGGAAAAACATTAATGATGGAAAAATATTCCGGGGCATTATTAAAAATAGGGCCAAGGATGGCTCTCCCTACTGGGTAATGGCTACTATTATGCCTTTGACTGACAACAACACGCATGAACCAAAAATTATTGCAGTGCGTCATCTCTTCCAGGACTCGGATAAAGCTCAAGAGCTGTATGATCAACAGATGAAATCATTTGAGCTTTAGGTTTAAAATTCAAACTCCAAGAGGAATAAATAGCGTTTCCATTTTTTTCACAAAGTTCGGCTCTTACGCTGACTCCTTGCCGGAGACTACAGCATAAACCCGCACCTCCCCCCGCATCATTCCATTTATTCCGTTTCCTCCGGTAAGGAGCGCACAAGGATTTCATCCCTTGTGCTGTCATCCTAAGGGCCGGTGTAGTCGCGCATAAAAAATGTTCAACTTAAACATGATGCGTTATGATAGACTACATCGAATTAGTAACAACAACACCTGTAGATGAACCGTGTGCACAGGTAGGAATGGAAGACTACATCAACCAGGCGCGGCTTGAAGCCCGTACCTACATCGCACAATTGCAACGCGTGTATGGCGCACCTCCGGTTGGATCTCACTTCAAGATCATCCGTTGTCCTCACGATTTCGGCACGTGCCTCGACATCCGATTTTACTATGATGACGAAGATCAGAGGCATGTGGCCTATATGGATAATATCGAACAAGGTTGCGAACGGTGGGATGAAAAAGCTAGACAAACGCTGGGCACACAAAGCTATCAATTACAAGTCCCTTAAACTTAAGTCAAATAAGGGTGGACTCTTAACGAGATGAGCTATCCTTATTTTTTTATTTCCACTTAGAAAGCCTGTTTTTCTATCCAGCCAAAGATTTACGCCTTTCTACTCTATAGCTGCGTTTTCTGCTGAAAAAGGCATAATTTCGACACAAACTTCATCAGAGAGCAAAGAAAAACTAATATTATTAGTATTTAATCAATTTATTAAACTAAATTTATTAGTTTTGATATAATTAGGACAAACTGAATGAGGTGCTTAACCGAAAGGTTAATTTGAATCTCTTTGAAGATTGTCTAAAAAACCAAACTCAATCATAATTCAAAATTGATATCGATAAAAGACCAATGTCAAACTTAGAAGGGATATTCGAATCACTTGGTCTTACCAGAGACAACGGCCTTTACATTACCAGCGAGAATAATTGGAAAAGCAATACATCATTTCCTAACCGTGTCAAAAGGCTCCTTGAACGGAAAATTGAACCTGACGCCTTTTTTTGTTTTAGTAACAAACCCCTAATATTGTTCTTCAGCAATCCAGCCGACAAGGAACAACTTCATAAGGCAATCTGGAACTTTAATGAATGCCCGATAGCCATTATTGTCGAAAACGACACAATTGAAATCTTCAACGGGTTCCATTTTCTAATTGAAAAAAAGACTCTTGAAAAACTCGGAGGAGAGGAAAAGCTAAATGACTTTCGATATTTTGAATTGGTCACAGGAAAAACCTGGGAGCAATATGAAGCAAATCTAGGCTACAAAAATCGCGTAGACTATCATCTGCTCGACAATATTAAGGCCGCGAGAAAAGTACTTATTGAAAACCATGCAGGAGACAGCCAAAATGAAAAACGAGATGCAAGAATTACAAATGCGTTGATCGGCAAATGTATTTTCATTCGGTATTTAATCGACCGCAAGGTCAAGATGAAATTCGATGGCAAGCTTAGGACATGGACGAATGCCGAATTCTGTGACTTACTAAATTCACCCAAACGGGTCAGGCAGTTTTTTGATTACATCGAAGACAACGAAGATGGCTTTAATGGCGATTTGTTTCCATTATCATCAGGTGAATATAGCCTGGTCACAAAGGAAGACTATCAGGTTCTCCAGAGACTACTAAAGGGTGACGATATTACTGATGGACAATTCTCCCTCTTCGAACTTTATGATTTTTCGATTATACCAATAGAGTTCATTAGCAACGTATATGAACTTTTTATTGGCCAGGACAATCAGAAAAAAGAAGGAGCATATTACACGCCACTGTTCCTAGTGGACTACATTCTAAAAGAAACTGTTGAAACAAAACTGGATAGGGAAGCAACAAACTTCACGTGCAAGGTATTGGATCCCGCTTGTGGTTCAGGAATTTTTCTGGTCGAAACCCTGCGAAAAATTATTGAAAAATACATTGCAGATACTGGTATCGAAATCAAATCGGATAAATTCAAGACCGCGATTAAGAATTTAGCGAAGGAGAACATCTATGGAGTCGATAAAGATCTTAGCGCAGTTCAGGTCGCTGTATTTTCAATCTATCTTACGTTGCTTGACTATTTGGAGCCACCGGGAATTGAGACCTTCAAATTCCCGATGCTTTTTAATACAAATTTTTTTGAGGCGGATTTCTTCGATCAGGACCATTCGTTTAATAGCACCTTAGGCAATATTGAATTTGATTTCATACTAGGCAACCCACCTTGGAAGGGAAATGGCATGGACTCAGTTGGGAATCGTTATGTAAAGGAAAGGAAGAAACGAGAAAAGGCACTGAATAAGAAATTTGAAATAGCTATTAATAACAATGAAA